>CAYNDN010000150.1:0-6935 GCA_964395075.1 uncultured Lentimicrobiaceae bacterium
TGTCATGCTTCAGGTCCCATCCTTCCGATGGCGCAACTCACATACGATTTTACTTTTGAACCGGTACCTCCGGTTCCCTGCAAAGGGTAGCCCAGCTGCCTGAGCCTTTGCGTAACTTTTTCCTCCGCTTCAGTTCCCATTTCATGCGTAAACTTTACAGCGCCTTTTTCGATGTCCACTTTTACATCGATTACGTTTTCTATTTTGGATACCTCCCTCTTAATGGTGTTAGCGCATCCATGACATTTGATGTTATCTACCAATATTTCTGTAGTTTTCATGATTTGTCAATTAAGTATTTATTTCATAAAAACAGATAGCTATAGATTTTGTTGACTTTTCCTGGCTCGAGGAGTGAACCTATGAAAAGCCCCCAACTATACGAGAAGGGGGCTTGAATCAATCAATAAATCTTTTGAGGTGCTCAGGTTGTTACTTTTTTTTTAGTTTAATAGTTTAGCTGAGTTGACCACGGAAGACACGGATTCTGCTGATTTTCACTGATCAGTGGATATCCGTTGCATCTGTGTTATCAGTGTTCTACTTCCAGTTGTCACCAGGTTATATCAATCTGTTTTTTTATTTTGCTTAATATTTAAATCATATGTTTGATTATCTGATGATTAGAATAAGTATTTAATTAATCACCTCAATAAATCTTTACATCGGCCTGACCGGAATACAGATATCCAGGATGTGCTTCTTTTCAGGGTGTTCCTCATAATTGTTGTGGTAGAGTTCGAAGGGCGGGTTATCCTCGCAAACATAACCACTTTCCGGCAGCCATTCGCCCATCATTGAATTCCATGCTCCGCTGAATTCCTCATCGGTGATTTCAAAACGGCCACAAGCATATTTGCCGCCGGTAATTTTCAGGGTACCCACCTCGCCTTCGGTTTTCATGCCTTCAGGGATGGTGATGCAAACGCTGGTGCGTAGTTTTGATTCTTCGGTGATGCCGGGGTCGTCGTGGTAAACGGCAAGTATCTTTGCATCGGGTTTGTCCAGCAATCCACGTGGCCCGGCCCAGCGCATGAGTTTTTCAAAAGCGTTTCCTACTTCGCTGTAATTGCCCATGTGGCGCACATAAGCTACATGGATTTCGGGCATGTCTTTAATTTCTACTTTCATGATTTTAACATTTTGTTTATGAATATTGATACTGCGAAAGTAGTCGTCATGATCGCTGAAGTATTTATCGTCATTGCTGAGTATTTGACTATTCTTGCTTTGCAATTTGCGATTCTTGCGAAAGTTCACATAGCCCTCATTTCTGAATTCCGTGGGGCTCATCCCAAAGTATTCGCTAAAGTTTCTTGAAAATACCGCATTGCTGGAAAAACCACACCTGAAGCCAATTTCAGCAATGGTATCAAAGCGTTGGTCATCCGAAAGGTAAGAAGCGGCGCGTTCAAGCCGTGTACGGCGGATGAATTTGTTGAGGGTTTCACCGGACATGGCTGAAAAGAGCCGGTGAAAGTGAAAAGGTGAGAAGTTAGCAATTTCGGCCAGTTTTTCAAGGTTCAGGTCATCCTCCAGATGTTTTTCAATAAAGTCCATCACCCGGTTGATGCGCCCGACATATTGTTGGCGGAGATATTCTTTTTGTGCGTTTTGCTGTGGCATATTGCTATAGATTTTACTGATGATAAAAGTACGGGATTTTTGATAATAGTCTGCTTTGGAATGCGAATGATGTCATTGCCTTCTCATATCCATCTTGCTTCCTTTAATTCCAGGGCTTCAAATTAACGAAATATGATATTGTTCATAAAAGTTATTGACACAAACACACATATTTAGATCACAATATGTTTTAACTTTGTGGGTTAAAGAATGCAAAATAAATATAACTGATTATGGCCTTTTTTAGTTTTGGTGAATATAAAGATGATATCCCCTACAAAGTACTCGACGAAAGGAAGATGCGCGGCAGTGCCGGTATTATGTTTTTGATGGGTATTGTAGCTTTTATCAATGCATTTGTTTTACAACAATACATTGTGATAACCTGGGTGAGTGGCATTTTAATGGTAAACTTTATCATCGGGATTTTTATCAACCCAAAATTTGCACCTACGCATGTAATTGCCAGCCTGTTCACCTGGAAACAATCGCCCCTGCCCATCGGGGCCATTCAGAAGAAATTTGCCTGGAGCCTGGGGCTGGGTTTGTCCATCACTATTTTCACGCTTTCGTTTTTCCTGCTGGAAGATGTGAGTTATTTTGAGCCAGTCTGCACTTTATGTTTGATCTGTTTGTTCTTGCTCTTCCTCGAAACATCCATGGGTATCTGTGTTGGATGTAAACTTTACTATGTTGCCCTTTGGATGCGCATCCTTCCCAAACCCAAAGTAAGGCCCAATTGTGCAGGAGCTGCGTGTGAGGTTTGATAAAGCTAAGATTCGATAGCGCAATTATTTTCTAGACCACTTTCCTATACCTCCAAACAGCCACACTCAAAGCTAAAAATGCATATGCAGTTAATGCCAGGAATGGTTGCAGGATATCATGAAAACCTGACCCCTTGAGCATAATCATGCGGATGATCTTAATGAAATAAGCAATCGGATTCACAATGTTGATGGCTTGAGCCCATTGCGGCATGCTTTCAACAGCCGTGAAGAGTCCACTCATCAGGATAAAAATCACCATAAAAAACCAGCTGACAAACATAGATTGTTGCATAGTATCCGAAACATTTGAAATGATCAAACCAATCCCAAGTATAGCCAACATATAAATAGCTGCCACTCCAAAAATGAGTGCAACACTTCCAACCATAGGAATTTGAAATATCAGTAGTGCTACCAGCAGACCAAATGCAAGCTCAAACATGGCTATAATCCAAAAGGGGAGGAGTTTACCGGCAATGAATTGGTATTTCTTGATTGGTGTAACATTAAGCTGCTCAATGGTGCCAATCTCCTTTTCCTTTACGATGTTCATACCTGCCAGGAACAATCCGATCATAGTAACCAGCAAAACCAGGATGCCAGGAACCATGTATGTTTTATAGTCAAGCTCCGGATTAAACCAGTAAGAGTAAGGTATCTGAATGGGCTGCTTCAGATCGCGGCCTGCAATGTTAGTGACCAGGTTTAGGTTGTAATCCTGAATTATAGCAACAGTGTAGGCGTTAATGAGACTTGCAGTGGAACTGTTGATAGCGTTTACACTGAGGTTAATTTCTGATGATTGCGCCTTTGTGAGATCACGGCTGAAATGTTGTGGTATCTGTATGACAAGATCCGTTTGACCCTTATCAATTCCTTCCTCAGCAATTGAAAAATCATGGGAATACCCGGTAATGGTGTAAAAAGGTGAGCCCTTAAATTTACTGATCAACTCCCTTGATTGCGCTGATTGATCCTGATCCACGATCCAAGCATTGATATTTTTAAGATCATAAGTGGCTGCAAATGCCAGAATCAAAAGCTGGATCACGGGCATTGCAAAAATAATCGGGATCATAATCCTGTTTCGGAATATCTGCCTGAACTCTTTTTGTATGATGAAGATGATTGTCCGCATAGGGGTGTTGGTAATTGGTGATTTGTGGATATTTGTTGTCATTGATAGTTTTTGATAGTTATCAAGTTATTGTGTTATTGAGTTATTTGACTTTTAATTTTGAATCATTTCTCCCTTTCTCTTCGTTCGCTAAGTTCGCTGAAGTCGCCTACTTAGCGCAAGTCGCTGAAGTCGCTCGAGTCTCTTCGTCCCTCTAGTCGCCGTCCAGTTACCTCATCACTTCTTCCTTACTCCAGTCTTATTTTAAATTTCTTCACGCTCATCACGATAAAAAATACAATCATAGCCAGAAGGATGAGGGTTTGTGGCCAGAGGGTTTCCAGTCCTACCGGCTTAAGCATCACACCCCGCAAAATAATGATAAACCACTTGGCGGGGATGATGTTGGCAATCCACTGCAAAGGCCATGGCATGTTTTCAATTGGGAAAATAAACCCTGAAAGCAAAATTGTTGGGAGCATGAGCCCGACCATTGAAATCAACATGGCAACCTGCTGTGTATTGACCAGTGATGAAATAAGTACACCCAGAGAGAGTGAAAGCACAATATAGATGATGCTGAACAAAAGCAATAATAGCAGGCTTCCACGGATAGGAACGCCAAAAACCAGGTTCCCCAAAATCAGGATTACTACAGCAATTAAAAAAGCCAGTATAACATAGGGTACAACCTTGCCTATTACAATTTGAACAGGCCGTAGTGGAGAAACCAGCAGCACTTCCATAGTTCCCATTTCCTTTTCACGTGCAATTGAAATGGAAGTCATCATGGCGGAGATTAACAGTAATAATATGGTAATCACTCCCGGGACAAACATAAAAACGCTTTTCATTTCCTCATTATACAACATCCTAACCTGTGGCACAATGTTTACGGGCATCGTTTGGTTCAGAGCTATTTCTGATTGAAAATCATTTACTATTCCGGTGATGTAACTTGTTAGGATTCGCGCAATATTTGGGTCCGAAGCATCTGCTAGAACCTGAAGACTGGCACGTCCATCCTTTTGAATCTTTGCTGCAAAGTTGGATTCAAAAATTAAAACCTGTTTGATGCTACCCTTCCTGAATGCACCTTCAATCTGGGATTCGCTTTCGAGGTTTTCGGATAATTTGAAATATCCTGAGGACAAAATTTTTGAAGTGAGCTTTTGGGTCAGTTCATCTTTGGAGTGATCCAGTATTGCAATCTCGGCATCCTTAATGTCGTTGGTAAGGGCATAGCCAAAAAGCAGTAATTGCACAACTGGCATCCCAAATAGAATTAAGAGTGTGCGGTAGTCGCGAAAAATATGGTAAAACTCCTTGATGATAAAGCCTTTGAACTGCCTCATGGGGTAAGTTAATTGTTATTCGTTAATGGTTATTTGCAGTCGCTTCGCTCCTGCGTCATTGGCCTCACTTCGTTCGCCGTCATTGATGGTCATTTCTTGTCATTGATAGTTATTTTATAGTTAATATTTTTCATTGATGGCTTTTCGTTAGACGCAATGCGTCGGGTGCTAAATGACTGATTTTTCTCACTTTCAAATTGAGTATTCAATACTCAAACTCAAAACTCACCACTCAAAACTTCTCTTCATCTCTCCGTCTCTACTTTCGATTCAGTCGCTTCGTTCGCTTCTTTCTCTAAAGCCTCTCCGTCGCTAAGTTCACTATAATTACTTCTCAAAATACTTTCTTGCCAGATCACTACTCATCACGCACAACTATCCTCCTCTTGCAAGTTTCAGAAAAACATCATCCATTGTTTTTGCAGTAAAAGTTTGTTTTAAACCGGACGGTGTATCAAGTGCCCTGATCTCCCCATCCACCATAATGGAGATGCGATCACAATATTCGGCTTCATCCATGTAATGTGTGGTTACAAAAATGGTTGTGCCATTATTTGCCGTTTCATAGATCATATTCCAGAACTGTCGCCGGGTTATTGGATCAACACCACCGGTAGGTTCATCCAGGAACACAATTTTCGGGTCGTGGACCATCGCTACAGTAAATGCCAGCTTTTGTTTCCAGCCTAACGGAAGGTTGTCAACAGTTTTATTTTTCACATCTTCAAGTCCCAGTTTTTCAAGTGCCTCCTCGGTTTTTGTTTTGATTAGTTTTTTGGATAACCCATAGACACCACCATAAAACCGGATGTTTTCAATGGGAGTCAAATCCTCATACAATGAGAATTTCTGACTCATATAACCGATGTTTTTCTTGATTTTTTCAGCTTCGCGATATATATCAAAACCAGCAACAGATACTTCTCCGGATGTAGGCCTGGAAAGACCACAAAGGATTTTCATGGCGGTTGTTTTTCCTGCACCGTTTGCACCCAGAAATCCAAAAATCTCTCCTTTCAGAACCATAAAATTCAGATCCTTGTTGGCCGCAAAATCCCCAAATTTCTTCCAGAGGGATTTCACTGATATTATATTTTCTTTATTGGTCATTGATAGTCATTTGCTTCGCGTCATTTGCCTTACTTCGTTTAGCGTCATTTACCCTCCCGATGGTCGGGTGTAATTTGCCTCACTGCGTTTGGTTTTTATCAATAGTTATTTGGTTACTGAGTTATTCGTTATTTGAGTTTCTAACTATAATTTATTTCTCCCTTTCTCTTCAATCGCTCAGTTCGCTAAAGTCACTGAGGTCGTTGAAGTCTCTAAAGTCTCTTCGTTCGCCCCATTCGCTAAGTTCGAAAAGCTACTTTCTTCTACTTCTTCTCAATCTTCTCAAACTTCTAACTTGCCAGCTCACAACTCATCACTCTCAACTTTTTCTTTTCGCTTCAGTCGCTTCGTTCTCTCCTGTCACTCTCTCCTCATCAGCTCCATAAAACAATCTTCGATATTGGGTTGTGTTTCTTTGATCATGATGTTGGTATGTTTTTTCGATTCGAGAAAGTGTTGAATTTGTTCTGTTTTTATTTCAGTATCTGACGGTGTTATGTGCAGGTACTCCCCGAAAGGGAAGACTGTTTTAGTCAGATCAGAGTCATTCAGATCATTGATAAGCCTGTAGGTTTCGTCGGCTTTGATGGCGAGCAGCCGATGTGGAAATTCGCCGATGATGCCTTCAGGTGTGTTAATGCCCAGCAGTTTGCCATCCTGAATCAGGCCCACCCGGTCGCAACGACTGGCTTCATCCATGTAAGGTGTAGAAACCATGATTGTGATGCCCTGGGCTTTGATTTTGTCAAGCATATCCCAAAACTCTTTTCTCGAAACCGCATCTACTCCTGTTGTGGGTTCATCAAGGAACAATACTTCTGGGCGATGAATTAACGCACAGCTCAATGCCAGTTTTTGTTTCATGCCACCTGAAAGTTTACCCGCCGGTCTTTTTTTAAAGGGCTCAATTTGATGATAAATATCTTTAATGAGGTCGTAGTTCTCTTTTATTGTGGT
>CAYNDN010000150.1:6945-9564 GCA_964395075.1 uncultured Lentimicrobiaceae bacterium
GGCATATAACCGACTTTACTACGAATTTTTCTAAAATCTTTTACAACATCCAAACCCATTACTTTTGCCTTTCCAGCATCCGCAAGCAATACGGTAACCAAAATCCTGAACAATGTGGTTTTACCAGCACCATCAGGCCCGATCAGCCCAAATATTTCCCCCGGTTTTACCTCCAGCGTAATGCTGTCCAGTGCCTTCGTTTTTCCGTAGGATTTTGAGATGTTGCGTATGGATATGGGTGTATTCATGTATTTTAGTTGGTTAAGCTTCGCCCCTTTTTGTTAGTTATTAAGTTACAGTGTTATTGAGTTATTTTGACTTTTTCAATTTGATTTCATTTCACCCCTTATCTTCAGTAGCTCAAGTCTCTTCTTTCTCTCCAGTCTCCTCGTTCGCCTACTTCGCTAAAGTCTCTCCCGCTCTCAAAACTCCACCTCCCCCGGCATCCCGATCTTCAGGCTTCCGTCGTTTTTAACCAGCACCTTCACTGCGTAAACAAGGTTTACTCTTTCCTCTTTGGTTTGTATGATTTTTGGTGTGAATTCGGCGCTTTCGCTGATCCAGATGATTTTTCCCTGTAATATCTTGTTTTCGGTCTTAGTTTTATCGATCAGAACTTCCACCTCCTGACCGATTTTTATGTTGGGCAATTGGTTGCCACTAACATACACTTTCAGTTTCAGCTCATCCAGGTTTGCAATTTTGTAAAGTGGTTTTCCTATGGTGGCCAATTCGTTTTGCTCAACATATTTGGTTAATACGGTTCCTTTCTCAGGATTTTTAATGATTGCCTTTCTGATGGATTCTTCAACCTGGGCAATGGATTTGCTGATGGTTTCCATTTCGCTGTAAATGGCTACTTGCTGTGATTTTACAGCTTCAATTTGTTTGTTCAGCACATCAACCTGGCCGTTGAGGTCGTCCACTTGTTTTTGCGTGGCGGCACCTTCATCATACATTTTGTTAATGCGTTCCAGGTCCCGATGCAGGTTTTTGCGCTGTTGCTCATAAACGGCAATCTGTGCATCGAAGGATGGGATTTTTGCTCCAATTGCGTTGCGTTGAGCAATGAGTTGCGCTTTTTTAAGACTCAGATCGGTGGTGTCGATCCAACCAATTTGCTGGCCAGCTCTCAGCAGGTCGCCTTCTTCCAGGCTAAACGCCATAATTTCTCCGGAAGCTTTTGCCGAAATGGTTACCTCCTCCGCTTCAAAGTTACCGTAAGCATCCGATTTGTCTTCGTTGCCATTGCAGGATGCCAGCAGTATGGCCAGACACAGGTATAAAAATTTGTTTAGTTTCATGTTTGTCAGGATATGAATTATAGAAGTCCGATGGTTTTCAAATAATTGATTTTTGCAAATGATAATTGAATGCGATGCATCATCAGGTCCATCCTGGCAGCAGTTTCGCGGTTTAGCTCGTCAAGGTACTGTGAGCTGGTGATGGTACCATTATCAAGTTGTGATGACGCTGTTGTAGTAATTTTTTCACGTAGCTTAATGATCTCTTCATCTGTTTCAATCATCTCGCTATACTTGTTGATTTGTGCCAGATCATCCTCCACCTGTACCCTGACGTTTTTGTCAAAAGCTTCTTTTTCTGCTTCAATTATACCGGTTTGAAGATCGATGATTTTCTTTTGATTATTTTTCCTGTTCCAGTTTACGATGTCCCAGCTCAGACCCACACCAACGTAATAGTACGAATCAAAACCATCATTGAGCATGTTCAGGCCTGGCTTCCCGACACCCAACTTTCCAAACCCGGAAAATTTGGGCATATAGGTAGCTGATACCAGGTTTTTTGAGAGCTCCATTTTGGATTGATTCAGGCTGAAAAGCTGGTACTCAGGCCGATTGTTTTCGTAGACTGCAGTCTCAATTACCGGATTGGGTAAAACCAGCGGAATTGTAACCGGGATTTCAAGTTCAAGAAGTTCTCCTAGCATTTTGTAATGTGCCTCAATATCAGCGTCGATTTCCGTAATCCGTTGGTTAATAAGCAACACCTGTGCCTTAAAAACATCAGCAGTTGAGCTCAAAACCATTCCATGGCGAATCCCCGATTCCATTTCCTCAATTTTGTCTTCAACCACCGCTTTGTTTCCCAACAGTAAAACTTTGTTTTGCTGAAGAAGCAAAACCTTAAAAAATAGTCCATTTACCTGGCCTTTCACCTTGTAAAGTTCAACATCCACCTGCTGTTGGTAGATTTGCAGACTGGTTTCCTCCAGAATTTTTTGCTGCTTATTGATACCTCCATCCCAAATGAGCTGGTTCAAACCAAGGTGAAAATCAAACATATCCTTGTCGATTACCGGAATTTCCTGCCCTGGAATACTGATGGGGACCTGTGTTACATCCGACTGGTAGCTTGCCCGTCCGCTCAGCTCAAATTGTGGCAGGGAATTCTTATCCAGATTCTCGATGTTTAATCCAGTCGACTGCTCAAATAGGGCTTTTTGGTTAACTATTGGGTAAACTGTGACTGCACGCTGGTGGCAAAAGTCAAGTGTAAGTGAATCCGGTGTTTGCCCAAAGATGGTGGTTGACAGCAGCAAAAAAATAGCAATCAAATGGATGCCATTGTATATTGTGATCCTGTTCATGCCTTTAA
>CAYNDN010000151.1:0-1261 GCA_964395075.1 uncultured Lentimicrobiaceae bacterium
AATCGTACGACACAGGCTATTTCTTATTCGGAAACATCACTACATCTGGGGTTTATAACAAATCATGGTGTATTAAAATTGACGTGAATGGAAATATCCTTTGGGAAAAAATTATTTCGGACTCCGGTTATAACAAATGCCATGCTTTGGAAGTTTCGCAAGATGGAGGCCTTATACTCTGCGGCTGGATTCGACCTGAAGGTTCTGAAACATCTAGGCCATCAGTAATTAAATTAGATGCCTGCGGTGAAAAGGTGTGGTGCAGAATATTTAACGAAGAATTGGGCAGTGAAAATTCTCAATATGCAAGCGATGTTAAAGAAACCCCATCAGGAGATATTATTGTCCTGGTAAACCAGTATGGCAACCATCCCATACACACTATGCACCTGTTTAAACTCAATGCCGGGGGCGAAGTACTTTGGCGGAATTCGTATGCCCACGCATACAATCATCCTGGAAGTGTAAACCCTCGTGGGAATAAACTATTAATTACCTCAGCCGGTGAGTATTTAATTACAGGAGATGTATATTGGGAAGATATCTGGAATCCGGGAAGTCCTATGGGCCTTCGCTCACTCTTCGTTTTGATTGACAGTATTGGAAATGAAAAATGGGTGCTACCGTTTGGAGCAAATGATACTATTACCGGTAAAGCATTAATGTCCTATCAGGATTCTGACACAACATTTGTTGCAATTTGTACAAATTGGACCAATGAGGTAAATCCTCTTTTCCTTTCCTATGATATTTACGGAAATATAATAGAATACAATACCATTGAAATGAATACCATTAATCCGGATATTGGTGATGGGATTTTTACAAGGTTGAGAAAGTTTTACACGAACTACATTGTAGGTGGTGGGTTTTATATTTCCAGCTCCAGTCACCATGATCAAATGGAAGCTGTGTTTGATTCTAACTATATGAAACCAAATTATAATGTAATTGAATACATTATTCATAATGAAAATGACTCTCCGTACGATATGATTGTAACTCGTAATCAAAAAGTACTAAGTAGTTCCTTGCATAATTCCTGGGACATCTACTTGGCAAAACTAAATAATGAACTTGAAATGGACACCCTCGACCCCGGCACTTACACCTACGATAGCCTTTGCACCGTACCTGGCCTGCCCCAAAGCGGTTTTATCTCCTTAGATGATTGCGACCTGTTTACGGATATCGATGAAATCCCCACCGCAAAACAGTATCAGGAAAAAATCCGCTGGATTCCAATAACAGCCTACCCCAA
>CAYNDN010000151.1:1271-3324 GCA_964395075.1 uncultured Lentimicrobiaceae bacterium
ACCCGGTAACAGAAGGAAAACTCACGCTGGAATTTGAAAACACCGAACACCACAGCAACATGGAGCTGCGCTGCTACGATGATTTTGGCCGGCAAATCCACAGCCAAAAAATCTACAAAGGCCAGCAAGATACGGATGTTAATGTCTCGGGCTGGCCGGCAGGCATCTGCATTGCGGTGGTGTACAGTGATGGCAGCGCAAGGGGGAAGGCGAAGTTTGTGGTGAGGTAGTTATGACCACTGAAAGACAATGAAAGCCTTACGCATACAACCAGGAATTTCTCATTTATGCTGAAAAAAACTTCAGAATAGATCAATGATTAATCCGATGACTTCGGGTCATCGGATGAATTCACAGTCCTCAAAGAACCAAAAAAGCCGGGTGATCATCTCATCCGGCTTTTTATATCATCGATCAATAAAAATCTTAGTTATTCAAAAACTTCAGCTTGGCTTCAAGCACTTCAAGTTCTTTGCGGGCTTTCTGGATCTTCTTCTCAAACTCATCTTTGAACAGGCTTGCTTTTTTGGAATCGGCGAGGAAACCAATGTTGTTTTCCCAAACGTTAATGTCGTCTCTCAACTGGGTGATCTTGCCCTGGATAAAATTTCGCTCACGGCCCAGTGACTTATTGCCGTCACGAGAACCTTTAAGCACCTCCATCTTGGATTTGTAATTTTCAATGGAGATTTCGGTGCTGCTGATATTGAGCTTATCCAGTTGCTTATCCACAGCACTTCTGAACTCATTTTGCAGGCGGTCTTTTTCTTTGAACGGCACAAATCCGATATCGGTCCACTGTCGCTGGAAATCCTTGAGCTTATTGAGGTTTTCGTTCCTGTCGGCACCAAACTCGGTTTCCTTTACGAGTTTTATCAGCTCTTCTTTCTTTTGGAGATTTTCTTTCTCTTCATCGCGGATACTTGAAAAATGTTCTGATTTGCGGTTGAAAAACTCGTCGCAGGCTGCCCGGAAACGCTTCCATATTTTATCGGAGTGCTTGCGTGGAACCGGCCCGATTTCTTTCCATTCCTTTTGCAGGTTGATCAGTTCCCGTGTGGTCTGGCGCCAGTCGTCACTATCTTTAATGGCTTCGGCCCTTACACACAAATCAAGTTTCAGGTTGTAGTTATTGATTTGCTGATCTTTAAGCTTTCCGAAGTATTCTTTTTTATCCTTGAAAAACGCATCCAGGGTATTTTTAAAACGCTCCCAAATTTCGTCGTTTTGCTTTTTGGCAGCAGGCCCAATGGTTTTCCAAACATTGAAAAGCTCGTTAAACTGTTTGGTCTTGTTCTGCCATTCCCTGATTGAATTAACCTCGGTGGGTAAAAGTTCTTCAGCTTTTTCGCAGAGCCCCACTTTGGCTTCGTAGTTATTATCGTGTTGCTCCTGCAGTTGTTTGTAGTGATCACGCCTGCGTTGGTTGATCTTATCTGTGGTCGATTTAAACCGCTCCCACAAGTCTTCATTTTTATCAGCCGGAACCGGCCCGATCTCTTTCCATTGCTCGTGCAGGCGCTGAAGCTCTTTAAATGACTTGATGATGGAATTCTCCAACAACAGTTCTTCGGCTTTTTCGCAAAGCTCAATCTTCTGTTCCAGGTTTTTCTTCAGGTCAAGATCTTTTAATTCCTTGTTGATCTTAACCTTGTCAAAAAATTTCTCGACCAGGAAATGGTAGTTTTGCCAAAGGTTATTTACCTCCGATTTTGGCACCATACCTATTTCTTTCCATCTTTCCTGCAGCTCCTTAAAGTCGTCGTAAGTTTTTTTCAGGGTTTCTTCAGAAGCGATCAGGTTTTTCAAATCCTCAAGGATTTGTTTCTTTTTTTCCAGGTTTACCAGTTTTTCCTTTTCCGGGTTTTCGAGAAAAATGGCACGCTTCTGCTTGTATATATCGAAAAGCTCATTAAATTTCAACTCCAGGGGATCTTCAACCGGCTTGGCTTCCGGTGTTTCGTCATCGTCTTTTTCCTCCGTAAGTGTTTTGTCAATGTGTGCTTCTTTTTCAGCTTTTGATTTTTTAAGATAGGTAACTTTGATCTGTGAT
>CAYNDN010000151.1:3334-9562 GCA_964395075.1 uncultured Lentimicrobiaceae bacterium
TTTACATCATCGGCAGCTACCAGCAACTCAAGCTGAGCGATTAATTCTTCACGGGAAAGGCTTTCGTAATCCACAGTTTCATCCGGTTCGTGATCATCATCATCTTCATCATCATGATGTTCATCTTCTACTTCAGGGGCCTGGGCTTTTGTTTTACCGGTTTCTTTTTCCTCATCATCCGCTTCCGACTTTTCTCTGGCCAAATCAGCTTTAACCGTTTCCGTTTTTTCCGCAGCCTCACTGCCTGGTTCCTGAGCAGGAATCGCTTCTTTGGACTCAGGTTTTTCTTCAGTCTTTTCAGATTCAACGGCTTCCGTTTTTTCTACGGGATCTTTCTTGGTTTCTTCTGTGGAAGCAGGTTCTTCCTCCACAGGCTTTTTTTCGTCCTTTTCAGCATCAACGGTTTCCGTTTTTTCTGCAACCACTTCCTCAGGACCCTCTGGAGAAGCAGGTTCTTCTACCTCCGGTTCGGATTTTTTATCAGCACCCTCCAGTTCAACAGGCTCCTTTGTTTTTTCTTTATCCTTAGGGGCTGTTTCCATATCATCAGCTACCTCAGGTGTTTCATCAGCCTGCTCGTCATCAGTATTCACTTCCTCAACAGCCACAGGCTGGTCGGGTTGTGCCGGTTCTGATGTATCAGGCTCAGGTGTTGATTCCTGTTCCGCAGGCGCCTTTTCTTCTAACTCTTCTTCGGTTTGAACTGCTTCCGGGGTGGGCTTATCCACTGCCTTTGGGCTTTCGGCTTCCGGCTGGGATTCTTTTTCTTTCACTTCCTGAGTTTCCTCTTCTTGTGATTTTGCTTCAACTTTTTGGTTTTCGGCTTGTGAAGTCTTCTCATCCTGATTTGCTCTGGCTTCATCAGGAATTTGATTCGGTTGGTCTTTGTTGTCCATTACTAAAATTAAAGTTTCTGAAATACTTATATAAGCGTTCTGGGTTTAATTAAAAACCTGATATTTAGATTACCTGTTAAAAAAAGAGGTGCAAAAATAGCAATTAATCATTTCGCTGAACATTTTTGAAAATTTTAAGCAATGACTAAGTTTTGAGCGCATTAGTTAATGGTGTAAACCAACAGGTTACACCACGAAAAATTTTTGAAACCCAAATAGCGAATCCTGCCAAAGGACAGAAACGAAGGCAAGGATTTACCATTATTTATTATACTGGTTCGAAAAGACTTGTACTCAAGTATCGCTCACCAGTGTCGCAGGTGATGATCACAAAATTTTTACCAGTGTTTTCTTGCCGTGAAGCTACCTGTTTTGCCGCCCACAAAATGGCTCCACTTGATGTGCCTGCAAATATACCTTCATTTTTGGCCATACTTCTTGCCGTTCCCATTGCATCCTCATCTTTAACTGTTACAATTTTGTCAATAACCTCGTGGTTTAGTACTTCCGGTATGAACCCTGCTCCGATTCCGGCGATTTTATGTTTACCTGGCTGTCCCCCTGAAATTACCGGCGACCCGGCCGGTTCAACAGCGATAACTTTCAGATCAGGGTTTTTCGATTTTAGGAATTCACCTGTACCTGTTATTGTTCCACCGGTTCCTAATCCGGCAACAAAGAAATCAATCTTACCCTCCAAATCATGCCAAATCTCCGGGCCGGTTGTTTTACGATGCATCAATTCGGTTATATCGTTTGCATGCTTCATAATTACAATTGTTGTTTTACGGAATCAAAACGGAGTAGACATTTAAGTGTTCACCTACAAAAACATTAATCATGAATCAATCCAAAAATGGATGGGATTAGAAATCTGATTTCGATGAAAACTCAGGCCTGTAAAAGCAGAAAATAAGATTGTAACCTCAGGATCAGGTGGAGGATGTGGTAGCTGCCGAAACTACAGCGGTGGTGGTAATTGTAGTAACAATGGCGGCCTGAACTGCCGTAACAGTGCTATCCAGCACTTTCGCAATCTCGTTGTTTTTCATGATCTCTTTCACCCGTTTTCTTGCGGCTCTCCGCTCCTCACGAATAAAGAAACTATTTGTCATTTTAGTAGCCCCGATCAATGCGGTAAGGATCATGGTGTCTTTGCTGCCAATCTTCCGGTCAATCACTACCGAATGGATTTCATGTATAATCTGTCGTCTGATTTTCGCATTTCGTGCCGGGTATCGCTTATATTTAAAGATGCCCAATGCTTTTTTTTCTTTCAGCCTAAAAACTTTGCGCTTGATCAGGCTTTCACGAATTTTGCTTTTTACACCACGCATCAAACCAGATTGGGCGATAATGGAAATCCACCGGCTTACTTTTTTTTCACGGTTCGATTTGGCAATCCGCTGCACCACCATATCAAGTACCGCATCACCAGTGCTCCTTGTGTTATTGAGTACAACTCTGCCGTTGACAAGTTTAAACTTTTCCATCTCAGCAAGTTCTAACATAATTGCTCCCGAAATTCCATACGATGCATAGCTGGCATTGTTTAACATGCGGCCTTTTTCCGGGTGATAACACAGGAGGAGGTACTTTTCTTTTAGCGTCATATCAGTTTCCATAATCATCTCATTATTGTATATCTACAAAAATATCATATTTTTTTGTTTTGCAGGCGCAAATCCATGCAGTTAAAAATCTACTCAAATTTGGGTATTCAACTACCGAAATTTGAGACTTTTAAATAGTTGAAAATGCCGTTAAAAGATGTTAAAGCTTTAGGGGTTCAAATTAAGCAGGTATCAGATTTTTTGTTCCTTTGCACCCCGAAAAAAATCATAAAAGCCTATGGATATTGTAGTTGAAAATTTAACCAAAATTTACGGAACCCAGCGGGCTGTCGACAACATCTCTTTCCGCGTTAAAACCGGTGAAGTACTCGGTTTTCTTGGGCCTAACGGTGCAGGCAAAACAACCACCATGAAAGCAATTACCACCTACCTGAACCCCGACGAGGGAAATGTGCTGGTTGGTGATTTTTCCATTCATGATCAGCCCGAAGAGATCAAAAGACGGATCGGATACCTGCCCGAGAGCAACCCGCTTTACCAGGAAATGCCCATTATCGATTACCTGGAATTTGTTGCCAAATTGCAGGGAATTGAAAACAACAGGGTAAGGAGCGCATCCTTGAAATGGTTAATGTTTGCGGCCTTGAAGGTGAAAAGCACAAAAAGATCAGTGAACTGTCAAAAGGTTACAGGCAGCGTGTTGGCCTTGCACAGGCACTTATTCACGATCCGGAAGTACTCATCCTTGACGAGCCTACGACAGGCCTCGACCCGAACCAGATAGTGGAAATCCGGGAGCTGATCAAAAAAATCGGTCGCAAAAAAACAGTAATCCTCAGTTCGCACATCCTGGCTGAGGTTGAGGCTACCTGCGACAGGATCATGATTATCAACAAAGGTAAAATTGTGGCAGACGGCACATCCGAAAACCTCAGGAAGCAAGCTCAGGGTAAAGAAATCGTTAGGGTACGTGTAGATGTTGAAGGCACAGGAGTGGATGCCAATGGTATCTTCGGGAAGCTGAAGGAAATCAGTACCGTTGAAATGGTGGACATTATTAATGACGCAGAAAACACATTTGAGGTTCAGAGCATCCAGGACGCATCATCACTTAAAGAAATTTTTAAGCTTTGTGTAAACAGCGGATGGACCCTCATTGAACTTTCACCCATCGAAACAAAACTCGAAGATGTATTCCGGGAATTAACAATTAATTAATTGAAGATCAACAAATAACTTGGAATACATCAAAATTATAAGATTTTAAAAATTAAAAATCAACGATAAAATGAAGCAGATTTGGGTAATTAGTAAAAGAGAATTACAATCGTTTTTTGATTCCCTGACAGCCTACATCATGCTTGTTGCGTTTTTGGGATTTAGCGGCTTGTTTACCTGGCTCTATGGTCAGGACATCTTTTTTGTAAAACAGGCAAGTTTACAGGCATTTTTTGGTGTTGCATACTGGACTTTGTTTTTCTTTATCCCGGCATTGACCATGCGTCAGTTTGCCGAAGAAAACAAAACCGGCACCATCGAATTATTGCTCACCCGCCCCATAAATGACTGGCAGGTTGTGATCGGGAAATTTTTAGCCACCTTATTATTGATCGTTATTGCACTGGCATTTACGATTCCATATTACATCACGGTGGCCAACCTTGGTAACATCGACCATGGTGCAACAATCACCGGATACCTTGGCCTGATCCTGATAAGTGCCTCATATATCAGTATCGGGATTTTTACCAGCAGCATCTCAAATAACCAAATTATTGGATTTTTGCTGGCCCTGGCCATCGGCATCCTGTTCCACTTCTTGTTTTCATTCCTGGCAGGTGGTGCCAAAGGTTTAGTGGGTGACGTCCTTTATTACTTAAGTATCAGCACCCATTTTGAATCTATTTCGAGAGGTGTGATTGACAGTAAAGACCTCGTGTTTTTCTTTTCACTGATCTTCCTCGGCCTCATCAGTACGGAGGCTGTGTTACAAAAAAACAGGAATTAATAACCAAATCATTGAAACCATCGAATTATGAAAAGTAATAAATCAATTTTATTCCAGATACTCATGATCGTAGGTGCATTGATTCTGGTCAATGTGCTTTCGGAGCAGTTTTTTGTGAGATTGGATTTTACCGAAGACAAAATATACACCCTCAGCGATGCAACCGAAAATATCCTGGAATCGCTGGAAGAGCCGGTTACTGTTACTGCTTATTTCACACGCGGAAGCCAGCAGCAAATCGAAAAAGCACGTCAGGATTTTAAAGACCTCCTGATAGAGTATTCAAATATTTCAGGCGGCATGCTCAATTACGAATTTCTTAATCCTAACGATGACCCACAGGTTGAACAAGAGGCTGTACAGGCCGGTATCCAGCCACTGGTTATCAGCGTACGCGAAAAAGATCAGATGAAACAACAAAAAGTTTTCCTCGGTGCAAAAATCACCATGGGAGAACAAGATGACATCATCCCGGTAATGCAGCCCGGTGCCGCTATGGAATATGCCCTGTCATCATCCATCAAAAAATTATCAGTGCTGGACAAACCAAAGGTGGGGCTTGTTCAAGGGCATGGCGAACCATCGATGAATGCCTACCAACAGGCCATGCAGCAGTTGCTTGTGCTTTACGATGTGCAGCCGGTAACGCTATCTGATGAAAATACAACACTTAACGATTTTAAAACGCTGGCTATCATCGCGCCAACAGATACGTTTCCTGAGCCTGACCTCCAGGCACTCGATAATTACCTTTCAAGCGGAGGAAACCTTTATGTGGCGTTCAACCGTTTTGATGCAGACTATCAGGCCAGCATGCGCGGAAATCCGGTAGAAACAAATTTTGCATCATGGTTAGAAGATAAAGGGCTGAAAATTGAAAACAACTGCGTGGTTGATGCCAGTTCCGGAACCGTTGGTGTAAGGCAACAAACCGGTTTTATGACCTTCACTCGTCAAATACCATTCCCTTACTGGCCCATGATCAGGAAATTTGATCAGGAGATGCCAATTACCAAAGGACTGGAGCAGGTGATGCTTCAACTGGCCAGCACCATCAATTTTACAGGTGATACTTCCCTGACTTACAACCCATTCCTGCATACATCCGACAAGTCGGGTACGCTGCCATTGCCGGTATTTTTTAATGCACAAAAAGAATGGACAGAAAATGATTTTCCGCTTGAAAACCTTACTGCAGGTGCTATCCTTGAAGGCCCAATTGTTAGTGAAACACCCTCCAGCATCGTATTAATTGGTGACGGTGATTTTGCCATCAACGGCGAAGGCCAGGATGCCCAACAGCGCCAGGCCGACAATGTGAGTCTGATGGTGAATGCCATCGATTTTCTTTCGGATGATACCGGACTGATTGACCTGAGGACCAAGGAAGTCACATCGCGCCCATTGGATGAACTCGAAGAAGGCAGAAGTACATTCCTGAAATGGCTAAACTTTGCCCTGCCACTTATTCTCGTTATTTTATACGGAATCATCAGATCACATATCAGAAGAAGAAAACGCATAAAAAGAATGGAGGAAGGTTATGTTTAAAAAACTGAATGCTAAATTGCTATTTATTGAGGATATAAATTATCCGCAAAAATTATTAGAAATTTCAGCTTCACCAATTTTTCTTTTTGTTTTAGGCGATATATTGCCTAAGGATGATTTAGCTTTCGCAGTCGTTGGATCCAGAAATATTAGTAGAAACGGTAAACAAGCTATTAGTAGCATTTTGCCTTCTTTGGTT
>CAYNDN010000152.1:0-8408 GCA_964395075.1 uncultured Lentimicrobiaceae bacterium
TCCACTCACATGGTTTTACCGCGGTGCTGCCCGTATCAAAACCGGTGACACCACCCGGGCACTTTCTGATTTTACCAAAGTACTTAAACTGGATCCTTTCAACGACCTTACCTACTACAACCGTGCACTCATCCACCTTCAAAACGAAGATTATGAATTAGCCATTTCCGATCTGGAAAGTGTGATTGAACTGAACCCCAAAAATGTATATACCTGGTATAATCTGGGTATTGCCAACATAAAAATCGAAAAATATCAGAAAGCAGTCGGGCATTTTACCCGGGCAATAGAGATATTTCCGGATTTTGCCGCAGCCTACATGAGCCGGTCATCGGCATACCAGGAACTGGAAGAGTACGAAAAGGGCAAAGCGGATTACGATCTGGCTTTTGCAATCATTAATGCGGTGAACTCAGGAGAAGATTACGGCTCTTTAAATAAGCGCTATTCCGTTGACTCAACCTATCTCCAGCAGATCATTGAATTTGAGGCCGATTTCAATTCCAATAATGTTTCAGGTGGCCGTATACAAAATCAGCGGGTGCTGGTGCAACTTATGCCAAATTACAGCATTCAATATGTTGATGTTGAAAAGTTAATCGACTTGCAACGGAAAACCGGGTATATCTATCAGCCTTTGGATGATATCAGCTCTACTGATGGAAGTTATGTTTTCGGAATGAGCAATGAGCGTAAGCAATTGCCCGACAAAACAGCGGAGTTGCTATCACGAAAAACCGATAGCATTACCTATTTTGATCCTTTTAATGCCAATAATTATTTCAACGATGGCACCTTCAATGCCATGATGATGAATTACAATGAAGCTGTTACTGCGTTTGACAGGGCACTGGAACTCGAACCAAATTTCCTGGAGGCCTATTTCAACAGGGCCAATATTCGCTTCGAATTGATCGAGCACCAATTTACAATTAGCCAGTCGCGACCGCAAATTACCATTACCCAAAATCCGGTCGAAGATAATTCAAAAGCCCAGGAAGCTGAACTTCCCGATTTTACAGTTGTAATAGAGGATTATTCCAAAGTTATCCAAATCGACCCAACCATGGGCTTTGCATATTATAACCGGGGTAATATCAAAAACCGTATGCGTGATTTCACCGGAGCCATACAGGACTATACGGCAGCCTTATCCATACAATCCAATTTTGCCGAAGCTTATTACAACCGTGCGCTTACCCTGATTTATCTTGGCCGCACACGTGAAGCCTGTTTCGACCTGAGCAAAGCCGGGGAGCTTGGTATTAACGAAGCTTATAATGTAATTAAACGGTACTGTAATAAATAGTGTTCGTCTCTAAAGTTCAACTTCGTCGTTGTTGCTCAAAATCCAAATCCTCGAATACCTTAGTATACTGCGGTTTGAATTTTTCTCACGCCTCGAATTTGAACCTTATAGAGCAAACACAGGACATTATGAAGAGGCACTATATAGCCTCACACTACCCGTCCCCCCCTTTAATCCATTGGGTTTTCTGCATTCACACATATCCCCCGGTGAGATTCTGATAAAGGCTGATTGATATTTTTTCTAAAGAAAAATCGCAATAAATGTTAAATTTTTGTTAACTTGCCGCGCAGTTTCCGAAAGTGTCCCAATAATCCAGAGCTATGAAGCAATATGATAATTCTATTCCGGTAAAATTATTGATTTTGGAGGATAATGAGATAGATAAAAAAATCATTTTAACTACCATTGAAAAATCCGATTTAAACAGCACCACACTAATAGTGGATCGTGAAGATGCCTTTACTGAAAGTTTAACCTCATTTAAGCCGGACGTAGTTTTATCGGATTACCTGCTTCCTGATTTTGATGGTGCTAAGGCACTTGAAATCCATAAAAAGATTATACCTGATACACCATTCGTTTTTGTTACCGGATTTTTAAACGAAGAAACAGCTATAGAATGTCTTAACCTCGGCGCGTGGGATTATATCATGAAAAACCATATTAAGCGACTGCCTGTATGTATAAAAAACGTACTTACACTGCGCGATGAACGTATTAAACGCCAGCAAACAGAGCATGAGATTTCACAAAGCGAGCAACGATATAAAAGCCTCTCAGAATTAACTTTTGAGGGTATAGTTATTCATGATAAAGGGTTAGCTATTGATTGTAATTTATCCTTCTGCAAAATGTTTGGCTACGAACGTGAAGAGATTATTAACACGAACATTTTGGGTAAGATGATACATCCGGAAGACGCGAAAATAGTTTTGGATTATGCTGATAGCGGATCTACAAAGACCTATGAAACACGTGGGATAAGGAAAGATGGAAGTATATTCCCTTTAGAACACGAAGGGAAAAACATCACATTTAATGGAAGAGAGGTAAGAGTAGTGGCTGTTAGAGATATATCCTCACGCAAAGAAGCAATGGAAGATATCAGGTTGAGCGAGGAAAAATTTAACAAAATCTCAAATGCTGCAAAAGATGCCATTATCCTGATTGACCACCAAGGCAATGTTTCTTTTTGGAATAACGCAGCTACTGAATTGTTGCAATATACCGAAGAAGAAATATTAGGAAAAAACCTGCATAATTTTATAGCTCCCGAAAAATATCTGGAAGCCCACCATGCAGGTTTTGCCAGATTCCTGAATTCCGGTGAAGGCACTGCCATTGGAAAAACACTGGAGCTTGAAGCAAAGCGAAAGGACGGTGAGCAAATTCCGGTTGAACTTTCGCTCTCATCCATAAATATGCATGGAAAATGGAATGCCGTTGGAATATTGCGTGATATTTCAGCACGAAAAAAAGTTGAAACCGAACTGCTGGCAGCAAAAAAGCATGCTCAGGATATGAACCAGATGAAAAGCAATTTTCTCTCTACCATGAGCCATGAATTACGAACACCGCTAAATGGCATCCTTGGTTTCGCCGAGATTTTGAGCGAGTGCCTCGAAGATATTGATTACCGTGATTATGCCCAAACCATATTTAAAAGTTCACAAAGGATTCTCAATACGATTAATATGATTATTGATATGGCAGTGCTTGATGCCAATAAAGTAACGGTGAACAAGCAATTCGTCAATCTGATTCATGTTGTTGAAAATGCCTGCGAATCCTACGTTTCTGAAGCCTCAGCCAAAAACCTGTACCTCAAACAAAAACTTGCCGTTAATGAGGCCAGCGTTGAAATTGACCAGATGTTGTTTACCCAGGCCATGAGAAACCTGCTGGATAATGCCGTGAAATACACCAGCGAAGGTGGTATTACCGTAAGTTTAAGCAAAGCAATAATTAAGGGTGTTGATTGCTTCAATATAACTATTTCGGATACCGGGGTTGGTATCCATCCGCAAAAAGCATCCATTATTTACCAGGCTTTCAGGCAGGCAGACGAAGGATACAACAGGCCTTTTGAAGGCCTTGGACTGGGATTGTATATCACAAAGCGATATGTGGATTTACTAGATGGCGAAATAGAGATGAAGAGTAAGCCCCACAAAGGAACTGCCTTCTCAATTTATATTCCTGCAACTTCTGACCAGACTTTGGCAGGGGCCATTGCAACTGAGGATAAGAACATAGATGATGAACCGGAAAAAAAAAGGCAAGTACCAAAGTTGCTTTATGTAGAAGATGATTTGGACCATCAACAGTTTGTGGAGATTTTCCTCAAAGGACAATATGATATTTCCCTTGCCTTTGATGGCGAAACTGCACTGAAAATGGTTAAGGAAAACCATTATGACATCATACTGATGGATATTAATTTGGGCTCAGGAATGAACGGGCTTGAAGCGGTTGGCAAAATCAGGGAAATACCTGAATATTTGAACACACCCATTGCTGCGGTAACAGCAAATGCACTCATTTCTCACAAAAACGCATACCTGAGCGGGGGCTTTACCGATTATATTGCCAAACCTTTCAGGAAAAAGAAACTTCTTGATTTTATCAGGGATTTAATAACACAAAAACCAAATGGTGATGAATAATTTTTTTGCCCGGATAACTCTTTAAACCAGAAAAAATAACCTCCAAAATCTTACTTTTGCCTGCTCGGAAAATCTCCCGGGGCTCCCAAATAAAGAGCCTTGTCATGGTTTTCTATAATTGATCATATTCAGAAACAAAGCTTTTTATAAAATGAAATTTAAAAGTACACTCATCATCGCTTTTTGTTTGGTAATCTTTACCGGCTCATTTGCACAGAACAAACTCTTCAGCTACAACAATTACATGAACCAGGATCTTTATCCTGAATCCATCCAAAACCTGAATTGGCGGGGAAATACAAACAATTTTACGTATATCGACAACAATGCCTTATTGCAAAAAAATGTGTCGCATCCGGATGAAGTTGACACACTACTGAAGCTTAAGGCATTAACTTCCACCTATGCCGATCTTGAAGATTTACCCGGAATGCCCCATATCAACTGGGTTGGTGATCAAAACTTTTATTTTATCAGTGAACACAAAATATTTGTTTTCTATTTTGAAAAAGACACACTCATTCAGGTGAATGAATACCCCGAAGAAGCCGAAAATATAGAAATCCATGAGGGTACTTTTTCGGTAGCTTACACCATTGGCAATAATCTTTATGTATCAATTAACGGACAAATAATTGCCGTAAGCGAGGAGGACAACGAGGATATCCTTTTTGGCCATGTTCCTTCAAGAAATGAGTTTGGAATCCACCACGGGTCGTTCTGGTCATCCGATGGAAAAAAACTGGCATTTTACCAAATCGACCAGACGAGCGTTGCCAAATACCCGCTGGTGGATATTTTTAACCGTATAGCCGAACCTGACCCAATTGCCTATCCCATGGCCGGCGAAAAAAGCCAGGTGGTTAAACTCGGGATTTTCGATCCTGCCGCAAACCAAATCACCTGGATCAGAACTCCGGGGCCCGAAAACCAATACCTGACCTCCGTTACCTGGGGGCCACATGGGGATTACATTTACACTGGCCTGTTGAACCGTGGCCAGAACCATCTTACACTAAACCGGTACGATGCAAGAACGGGCAGGTTTTTAAAAACACTCTTTGAAGAGAAAGACGAACGCTATGTAGAACCCATGCATGGCTTGTATTTCCTTAATTCTGATCCGGAGTCGTTTATCTGGCAAAGCCGAAGGGATGGCTGGAACCATCTGTATCTTATCTCACAAAAATCATCGAGGCAAATAACCAAAGGCAATTGGGAGGTTACCGGGTTTTTGGGATTTAATGAAGATGATAGTAAGGTGTATTTTACCTCAACCAAAGAAAGTCCGGTTGAAAGGCATTTGTATTCGGCTGAATTGAAAAACGGGAAAATTAAAAAAATTACAGGCCGGGATGGAACACATCGTATTATAGCCAATGCTGACAAGGCTTACTTTATCGACATTTTTAGTAGTACTGAAATGGCCCGCGCTTATTACCTGATCGATGACCAAGGCGAAATCATGAGTACACTCAAAGCGGACAAAGATCCCTGGGAAGATTACAAAACCGGTGAAATGGAGATTTTTACCATCAAGGCTGATGATGGCGAAACGGATCTTTTTTGCCGTTTGATCAAGCCTGTAGATTTTGACCCTACGAAAAAATACCCGGCACTGGTTTATGTTTATGGCGGACCACATGCACAATTGATAACCAACTCATGGACCGGCGGCTCCGGGTTCTGGCTCAACCTGATGGCACAGCAGGGTTATGTGGTTTTCACACTTGATAACCGCGGATCAGCAAACCGTGGCTTCGAATTCGAAAGCATTATCCATCGCCAGTGTGGCGAAAAAGAGATGGCCGATCAACTGGCAGGAGTGGCATACCTGAAATCTCTGGATTATGTGGATGCCGAAAGAATAGGCATTGATGGCTGGAGCTATGGCGGCTTCCTGACAACCTCACTGATGTTCAGGAATCCGGGCGTTTTTAAAGTAGCCTGCGCTGGTGGCCCGGTAATCGACTGGAAATGGTATGAGGTGATGTACGGTGAACGTTACATGGACACACCCATAGACAATCCTGATGGTTACCAAAAAGCAAATGTCCTGAATTATGTTGGCCAGTTGGAAGGAAAAATGCTGATCATCCACGGAACAAACGATCCGGTAGTGATGTGGCAAAACAGCTTAACACTGCTGGACGAATGCATTAAGCATGGCAAACAGGTTGATTACTTTGTTTATCCTGGTGCCGCCCACAACATGCGTGGTAAGTCGAGAGTGCACATGTTCGAAAAAATTACCGGATATTTCAATAGTCATCTGAAGTAACAGAGAAATTTGTTATTTACCCAACCTGCATTACTCAAAAAGATCATGATCCCTTGCCAGGTCATTTAGCCTTCTTAATTCAAGAAAGTTTTAGGAGGAGGATTAACAGTGGGGAAATATTTTGCCCCATCATTTATGGTGGGTTTAAATAATCACTATTCAACAATTAACTTCCTGGATAAAGTGAAATTCTCACCGGAAATCCTTGCAAAATAAATCCCGGAGTTGAACCCTGTCAGATTAATGCTGGAGTTATTACTTAAAGTTTGCTCAAAAACCACTTCTCCTTTCGGGTTGAAAACTGTTACCCGGCAGGGTAGCTTTTGATAGTTTGAAAAAGTTACTTCATCAGTGGTAGGATTGGGGTAAAAATGAATCTGGCTTTCGATCTCCGACAAACCTGTTGACGACCACTTTAATGATTCAATCACCGAAATTCCATTTTCAGCAAATACACCATTGGCATTGGGGTAGCCATTATTGTAATCAGGAATCAAATCAAAAATTTTGTTTTCTCCTGATTTGAAAGCTTTCAGGGTTATAATCTCATCCTGCTGAAAGCCTTCTTTTTCCATGGTTGAGGCATCATCACCAAAAATTGTCATGGCGGTATTTCCATGATCACTGCCTATCTCAACAAATCCGAAACAAACGCCTTCGGTAGAAAAAGCACCAATATAATCACCCTGATTAAATGAATTAAGTGCTGTTGAGGCAAAAGCAAGACTATGGCCTGATCCGGATGGAATTGGAGTATTCCAGGGAGAATTATTTATTTGCTTCGGAGTAGTATTCCTTTTTATAGTTTTCAATGCAGGACAATCATTAAAAGTAACTGAGGTGTTTTGCGAAACTGCAACAAAATATGCCCGACCCGGCTCAAGCGATTGCAAAGTATTAATGTCAAATTCCGGCCAGTAGATGCCTGTTCCGGCAACCTCTTTAACAATTAGCACTTTATTGAAAATTGGCGCAAAAAGCTCCTCATGGTCAACAGGGCAACTACTCAGTACCGGAAGCAGATTCCAGGTGGAGTTTAAATTAACAGTTTTGTTTTCCTGCTCGCAACCATGCATGGGCAGTAAAGTTTCGGAGGATACTTTAATTTTATATCCTTTTTGATAGGACCAAAAAAGCAGATTGTTAATTCCGCCGGCCGGATAATAAATCTTGTCAAGGCTTTGAACAATGATAAGTTCATTACTGATGGGTTCCATAATATTTGCAATCAGGGGTGGGCCGATAGGCATGGTATAACTCGAAATACCGCTCCATCCTGAAGGTATTGTGATGAGATTGTAGTTCACTGCATCAAGGCTTTCAACAATCGAAAGACCTCCGGGAATAAACTTATTGTTGCTTGATAAAAATCCACCGGTTTTATAATCAGGCGTTGCAAGAAATTCTGCTTCAGCAGCATACGAATACACTTTCCAGTTCATCTCCTCATAATAATCAAATCCTTCTTTGATTTGTGTAAGGTCATCGTCGCCCTGAGCAATCAGTGCTACATTTTTTTCATCCTGCCAACGCCCGAAACCTCCACATTTCAGTGCTTCATCTTCATCCAAAAAAAACACTCCGATAAGGTCGCCGAGTTCAAGTTCCACATCACAAATATTTGGAAAAGAAGATGTTTCGATGGCGATAATATGTGCATCGCCGGTTTGTACATATTCCCAATACGGCGGTGCAGGGTATTCGTAATTCACATAAGTATAATCCTGATTTTCAACATCGCCCGAAAGGTTTTCATATTCCATAGTAAACGGTTCAAGGTAATAATACCCATCCGCTACACCAGGATTCACAACATTTGACCAACACGGTAGTTGTTCAAAGCTATAATTACCATCATCATCCGTAGTTACGGGAATAGACCAGGGAGGCCCACCGGATTCAATTTCAAATAATACCATCATGTTCGACAAGGGGGCACCTGTATATTTGTCGGTTATGGTTCCAGAAATTATAAATGAAGTATCCGTTTCCGCATTAAAATTTTGGCCGGTAATATCCGCAGTAACATTGTTGTAAATTATATTTGGTGGCTCAAACGCATAAAAACCAGCCCCACAAACGTCTGGTGTAACAATGCCATTCCATCCCTGGGGAACTTCCATTTCGTAATATCCGTCCTCATTGGTAA
>CAYNDN010000152.1:8418-9556 GCA_964395075.1 uncultured Lentimicrobiaceae bacterium
GGATATAACCGGATTTTCCCTGTTTGCGTTTATAGCATAAAAAGAAAGTATGGGTAGCGTAATGAAAAATACTGCTATCATAATTTTTGCAGGAAATATATTTGGTGAGAGATTCATGGATGCAAAGTTTTTGAATTTTCTGAATAATGCTGAGATTTTATTACAGCAAATATAAGAATTGACAGTTAGAATCTGTAAGACAGTGCGAAAATTTTATCATTGTTTAAGATAATACCTTTATTATCCTGAGAAATTTCCTATTTGGTATTTGCAAGAAAACTATTTATTTTACCACCAGTTTTGCATTTCGTGTTGTCATAGCACTTTCAGCACTTACAATATAAATCCCAACGGGCCAATCACTCAAGTCTATCGCGGAAGCACCATAAGTGGTTGTTTGAAGCATCTTTCTTCCTCTTGTATCCATGATGGTAATGAAGACCTTCTCATTTAAATCCATACTAATTGTTACCTGATTGCGTGCAGGGTTGGGCGATATGCTGATGACACCATTGGGATTGTTGATTAAAGATGGGTTTGACATAAAATGTTCAATCATGCTTATGCCGTTATTTACAAACCTGTTATTTAAAACAGGCGATGCGGGGTCGAAGGCAGGATGGAGGGTATGTTGTTCCCCTGATCGTGTTTCGAATAACTTAAATCTGATAATTTCATCTTGCGAAAACCCTTCAACCTTTTCCGTCAGGGGGTCATCTTCAAACACTGTAAGTGCTAAATTTTGATTTCCTTCAATTCTAACTATCCCGGCACAAATATCCTTTTCGGTGAAAGCACCAATATAATCACCCGCATTAAAATCATCGATGGCATTGGCAGAGATTGCTATAACATGCGAGGAACCTGTTTCTGACGGATCATTCCAGCTCGTGGGATTGATAAGAAAGGTTGAAGTAATTGTTGTTTTTTTTGCCGGGGAGCATGCTTCAAAATCCACCGAAGTATTTTGAGAAACGGCTACATAATAGGCTTTACCAGGCTCCAACACATAGAGTGACTGGATATTCATTGCCGGCCAAAAAATGCGTGTTCCACCAATTTCTTTCACCAGGATCAACTGATCAATAACAGTTTCAAACAAGGTATTTACCGGCACGGGGCATTCACTCAACACCGG
>CAYNDN010000153.1:0-9545 GCA_964395075.1 uncultured Lentimicrobiaceae bacterium
TCGACTTTCATAAGGCTAATAAATTCTATTTACCCACTTAGTTTTACAAAGTGCCCAATAAGTTTTGTTTTTACAACCTTACCACTTACCGGGCTGTGCCAGCGGTGGTAACTCAGTGCACTGAGGAAAGCCTGGTAAATAGTTCCGCCGTCAAACTGGTGAACCAGTGGATCACCATCCATTATATGGAAAAGTGAGTAGGGCTGCGCTTTAATCCAGAATTCATCAAATAGTTTTACATCGTTTGCGGTCCGATAAGGTGCCGATTCGCATGCGTTGGCGATAATAGAATTGTCGATGGGTGAGGCAACCGGGCGTTTACCTTCCCGAAATTGCCGGGTAAAAAAGTTATCCCATGAGGTAAACCCATAGTATGGTTTTGAAGGATCACAAATAAAATCGTCAACAAATGTTGGCATGGCAGCCTGAGCATCTTCGCCAAACCAGCCGGTGTGTGGGTCATCGTTGAGCACATATCTCGAATCTGTTGAACCCAGAAATGTAGCCCACTTATTCAGGATTTTTTTTATTTGGGCATTCACATCATCATTAAGAAAAACCGCTGTGCCGGCCTGTGTACCCATCGGCCAGTCGAGAATTGCATTAATGGGGAAACCCACCAGACCTGATTTATTAAACCCGGGAGCTTTGGTCATTACATGATTAATGAGTTGGAGCATGTGATGATAATCTCTGACTTGTGGCTTTCCGGTTGGATCATTTTTAAATTTAGCCGATTCAGGAACCTGCTCAAACATCTGATTAAAATACATGTATAGTTCTGGGTCGCGCTCAATCATCTCTTTGAGCCCGGCAACCTCAGGCAATAATTCTGCGTTGCTGTTATCAACCTCGTTTATCAAATTCTGCATCCAGTCGTTCAATACCGCCTGGTCGCTCGGGAGCCATTTCCCAACGCGATATGGGGCGGGTTCTTTATTGGTTTGAGCATGGAGAATGTGGCAGGAAAACGATAGTGTAATAATGACAAAAACTGAAATAAAAATTATTGTTTTTTTCATAACGATACATTTTTTGGTTGCCGTAAAGATATGTGTATTTGACGGTAATTCCTAATCTGCTGAAGCCATAACCAACCAGGAGGTTGCTTTTTGAATGATGAATTATACTTTGATTTATAAGGGTTTTAGGTTTTTCATGCCTGTGGTTAGAAACTTGCAAAATTTTTAATGCTTTAAAATTCAATTAGATTTAATAATAAAAGCAGGAACGAAAATTTAATATTACTCAATTAAAAATTTTGCTTTATAACCTGGACAAACCAATACAGGGTACAAGTTTTTCGATTGTTGAAACCTTTTTGGTTTTGGCTTGTCCAAGTTGGGTTAACCAAAAAGAGAAACATTTTTTAACCTTTGCATGGAAGGCTATTGGCGGGGCTTTTGTAGCTTTGTGCAGATTAGATATTTTAAAAACCAAATTATTAGCATGATAGTTGGTTTTAACCCAATGAAAAATTTAATTAAAAACATAATGAAACACATAAAATGGATTTTTGGGATTATCATACTTATTGGATTAACCTTTACTTCTGCTGCAAAAAAACCAGCCATGAAAACCGACTATAAAAAATTATGGGAAAAGGCCGATTCGCTGCACGATATTCGTCAGCCGTCAGCCGCAATCGAAGTTGTTGACGAAATTTACAGGTTAGCCAAACAGGATGATAATATTCCGGTTATTATCAGGGCACAGCTTTACCGGCTCAAACTTTCGTCTGATTTCCAGCAGGATTACATGGTGAAAGCCATCGAAAAAATACGCAGAGATTTAATAGATTCAAAAACTCCCGAACGGCAACTTCTTCATTCCATTCTGGGGGAGATGTACATTAAATATTATCAGTTTAACAGGTATAAAGTCTTAAACAGAACCGCTACACTTGGTCTTGAAACTATGGATATCGAGGTTTGGGATTTTAGCAAAATAATGGATGAAGCCTCCAAACACTATCAACTTTCTCTGAAAGAACCCGGTGAACTGAAAAAGCTTAACATCGAAAAATTCACACCAATCCTTGAAGATGCGGATGAGTCCGCAACCCTGCGACCTACCCTTTATGACTTCCTGACATGGAGAGCTATTGATTTTTACCTGAACGATGAAAATAATGCCTCAGTTCGTGAAGTCAACTTTATTCCGAAAAGTGAAAAATTTTTCGGGCCTGCCAAAAAATTCATCAACATTGATTTAGCTAATTTATTTAAGGATTCACATACCTTGCGTGCATTGGAAATTATGCAGTGGTTGCTCCAATTTCATCTCAACGATAAAAATCCGGGTGCTTTGATTGATGTTGATTTGAAACGGTTGGAGTTGATGCATATCAAATCTGTTTTCCCTGATAAGGATAAAGCTTATGTGCAGGCCCTGGAACACTTGAGGGAATTGTATAAAGATTCCGAGGCATCTGCCGAAGTGGCATTCGTTATGGCAAAATTCTATCAGACACTGGCTGGCAGGTATAAGCCGCTGGTTTCAGAAGATTTCAGGTGGGAAAATCAAAAAGCAGTTTCCTTATGCGAAGAAACCATCAAGGCATTTCCTGAATCAGATGGTGCACAAAATTGCCGGGTGCTGCTCGATCTGATCAGGGAGGAATCATTGAATATAACTTTAGAAAGTGCTGTTCTTCCAGGAAAGCCCTCATTGGGACTACTCAGCTGGAAAAATTTCAGCACCATATATTTCAGGCTACTGAAGATGGACTTTGATGAGTATAATGAACTCACAAGTCAATCGCGGCGTAATGAAATGGCGGCTGATTTAATAAAACAAAAGGGTATAGAAAACTGGTCATTGTCGTTGCCCGATGACAAGGACTGTCAATCGCATTCGCTGGAGTTTAAAATCCCCGAAGCAGATGAGGGCTTTTATGTATTGCTTGCATCCAACCAGGAAAATTTCAAAGGAGAAAAGTCCATTATTTCATGGGCCGAATTCTGGTCCACCAACCTGAGTCTGATCAACCAAAGGCTTGATAGGGGCGGTTATGATCTTTTTGTGCTGAATCGTGAAAGTGGTGAAACCAAACCAGGGGTTACCGTAGAAATGTATAAGCGCGATTATAATTATCGGAACCGTACCTATGAAACCAAGCTTATAAATAGCTACCTGACCGATAAGAATGGTTTTTTGCATATTGCGGCTGATAACGACATTCGTGGTGGCATATATCTAAAATTGGTTGATGGGTTAGATAATTACAGGCCTGAGCAAAATTTCTACTTTTCAAAACCGAGGGAACAGGCGGATAGAGTAGTTGAAAAAACATTTTTCTTTACCGACCGCGCCATTTACCGGCCAGGACAGCTCATATATTTTAAAGGTATAATCTTACAGAAAACCGGGGATAATTATGAGATCAGGCCTGAAGAAGTTACTAAGGTTGAATTTTATGATGCCAATAATCAGTTGATTTCTTCAAAAGAACTTACTACCAATGAATTTGGTTCCGTTCATGGTTCTTTTACAATTCCTTCCGGTTTATTGAATGGTGCCATGTATATCAAAAATAAAAGTGGCAGTACTACAATTCAGGTGGAAGAATATAAGCGTCCAAAATTTGAGGTAACTTTTGAACCTGTGTATGGCAGTTATATATTGAACGAGGAAATAACCATTGCCGGAAATGCAAAAGTAGCTTACCGGGTTACCCGCAGTGCTTATAATCCCTGGCCCTGGCGATATAGCCTTGGATATATTCCCCGGCCATCACAACCTGTTGAAATTGTGGCAGGCGAAACGGTAACTAATGATGATGGAAGTTTTAGTATAACTTTTAAAGCTGTTCCTGATTTTTCAATAAGTCAGGAAAAAAAGCAATCGTTTAGTTATAACATTACTGCTGATATTACTGATATAAATGGTGAAACTCAGTCGGGAAATACTGCTGTAAATGTGGGTTCGGAAGCCATGTTGCTCAACGTAGATATACCTGAAAATGTTAATCAGCAAAAACCTGATAATTATAACTTCCGGGCAACCAACCTGAATGGCGAAAAACTGGATGCGGAGATAGGTATCAGGGTTTATAAACTTAAACAACCCCTGGGTCTTTTAAAAGAGCGATATTGGGCGGAGCCGGATATTTTTCTGATACCTGAAATGGAATTCAGGGAAATATTCCCGGGCAGGGTTTATATGGATGAAAATGATCCATTGAACTGGGAAAACGATAATGTTGTATTAGATATGAAAGCCAATACTGCTGTAGATTCCATACTGCCCGGAGCGTTATTCCAAAAATGGGATCAGGGTATTTATAAAATTGAGATGTCTGCAAGGGATGAGTTCGGTAATGATGTTGAGCAAAGTAAAACCTTTAAGGTTTTTCAGCCGGAGGCAAAACGACCGCCAATTGATACTTATATCTGGTTTGAGCCATTAAACGCAAAATGTGAACCAGGAGAAAATGCACGTTTGCTCATTGGCTCCTCCGCAAGGAACGCAAAAGTATTATACGAATTTCAATATAAAGGGGAAACGATCAGACGGGGATGGTTAACTTTGAGTAAAGGTCAGCAAATTGTTGAATTCCCAATCACAGAAGCTCATAGAGGAAATATATCTTTTCATTACAGATTGGTGAAATCAAATCGTGTTTATGCAGGTTCACAAATTATTGAAGTACCATATACCAATAAAGTACTTGATCTGGCATTTGAAACCATGCGTACGGAACTGGAACCCGGAGGTGAGGAAAAGTGGACGGTTACCATCAGGAACAGGGATGGCGAAAAGGTGGCTGCTGAAATGCTGGCCTCCATGTACGATGCTTCTCTGGATGCATTTTTACCTCACTTATGGCAATTTGCTTTATACAGGTCATATAACCAAATTAACGGCTGGAATACCGGTGGTGAATTTACCCTTGTAAATGACAAAGTTTATAATTATAACCGGGGCATTCCACGAAAGTTTTTATATAAACAATATTACCGGCTAAACTGGTTTGGATTAAGCAACTGGGGTTCTTATGTGATGCGGGATGGGGTTGGCGGCGCAAAAGGAGTGGAAACCCTGGAAATGGCTCCTGCGGTAAATGAAATGAAGCTGGATGAGTTAGTGGTTGTGGATGATGAAATGGAGGCAGGTATGGATGAAACGCTATTTTCTCAGGGAGTAATTGAAAAATCAATAGTAGAAAGTGGAATGCAAATTCGTCGCGATTTTAACGAAACCGCATTTTTCTACCCTGAGTTAAGAACCAATGAAGAGGGTAATATGGTATTTGAATTCACACTTCCTGAATCTCTCACACGCTGGAAGTTTATGGGATTGAGCCACACCGAAGATTTGATGACCGGATTTTTGCAACAGGAATTTACCGCTGCCAAAAAGCTGATGGTGATACCGAATGCGCCACGCTTTTTACGTGAAAGTGATACCCTGAACTTTTCAGGTAAAATTACGAACCTTTCCGGTCAAAACCTGGATGGAGAGGCGAGTCTCGAATTTTTTGATGCCGTTACAATGCAGGAAATCACATCTAAAGTTTTGATGGAACCGGTGAAGCAAAGTTTTAGCATTGAAGCAGGTCGGAGTGGTCAGGCCTTATGGAAACTCATCATCCCCGAAAACCTGGGCCCAGTAACCTATCGCATCAAAGCTAAAACCCGAAATTTTTCTGACGGCGAGGAAAAATCAATTCCTGTTTTACCCAATCGCATGATGGTGACCGAAGCTTTGCCCATGCCAATTCGCGGTAACGAAACCAAAAATTTTGAATTTGAAAAACTCAAGCATTCCGGCCAAAACAAAACGATGGAAAGCTACAGGCTTACACTTGAGTTTGCTTCAAATCCGGCGTGGTATGCCATTCAGGCACTGCCTGTTATTTCTGAATATAAATACAACAATGCTGTTTCGGTGTTTAATGCTTTTTTTGCAAACAGTATTGCTTTCAATATCACAAATCAGCATCCCAAAATTAAGCGTGTTTTTGAAAACTGGAAAACAGAGACTCCCGAAACATTTCTTTCTAAATTAGAAAAGAATCAGGACCTTAAACAAGTGCTTTTGGAACAAACCCCCTGGGTTTTAAATGCCAAAGATGAAAATGAGCGCAAACAACGATTGGCTTTGCTGTTTGATATCAACAATATGCAAAACCAACTTGATAATTCCATCAGGTTATTGGAGCAGTTTCAAACGCCCAATGGTGGGTTTGTGTGGATGGACAACATGCGTGAAAGCCGCTATATCACGCAACTGATCGTGCTGGGTATGGGTAAGTTGTACAACATGGGTGTAATTGATGCCATAAATGATAAGCGTATTGAGCGGATGCTAACATCTGCAGTACGTTATCTCGACAGGGCTGTTTTTGAAGATTTTGAGAAACTCGATGAACGTTATTCTGATGAGGAACTTGAAGAGAACCACCTCAGCAACACACATATTCAGTATCTATATGCACGGAGTTTCTTCGGCCACATCATGCTGAACCCGACTTATGAAAATGCAGTGAATTATTACAAGCACCTGGCCTCACAATTCTGGGCCTCACAAAATAACTATCTGCAGGGTATGATTGCACTTGCCCTGCATCGGGATGAAAAACCTGAAGTACCGGAATTGATTGTTGCATCATTTCGCGACCGTGCGTTGCAAAGTGAGGAAATGGGAATGTACTGGCATGGCGAACAGGGATATAACTGGCATGAAGCACCCATCGAAACCCAGGCATTGATGATCGAGGTTTTTGATGAGGTAGCTGGTGATAAGGATGCTGTGGAGGAAATGAAAATCTGGCTGCTGAAACAAAAGCAAACCCATGACTGGAAAACCAGCCGTGCCACTGCTGATGCGGTATATGCACTGCTGATGAAAGGAAGCGACCTTTTGGCAAACAATGCGCTTGTTGAGATTGCTGTTGGCGGAGAAGAGGTTTCCATGAATGACGTGGGACAGGTTGAGGCAGGAACAGGGTATTTTCAAACTACCTGGGACAGGCAGGAAATTAAACCGGAAATGGGCAATGTTTCGGTAACAAAACCCGGAGATGGCATTGCATGGGGAGCTATGTACCGGCAATATTTTGAAGACCTTGACAAAATCACCCAACATGAAACCGGCCTGTCGGTGCAGAAGCAGTTGTTTGTTAAACGAAACACTGGTGAAGGGCAGAAAATAGCACCGGTTGCAGCAGGGGACAAACTGGAAATAGGCGATCAGCTTATGGTGCGCATCGAAATTCGGGTTGACCGCAACATGGAATTTGTACACCTGCGCGATATGCGGGCTGCTGCATTTGAACCTGCCAATGTTTTGTCGGGCTACCGATACCAGGGTGGGTTGGGATATTACGAAACCACCAAGGATGCGTCAACAGATTTCTTTTTTGATTATCTGCCACGTGGAACATGGGTGTTTGAATATCCACTGATTGTTTCTCAAACCGGAAATTTCTCCAATGGCATCACCACAATACAGTGCATGTATGCGCCTGAATTTGTTTCTCATTCCAAAGGAATCAGGGTAACTGTGGAAGAGTAGGGGGAGGAGAAAACGATAGACTGCGTTACTAAGAGGGGGGAATTCTGGCTAACAACTTTTAAATGCCTGATAGTCACATGTAATAATTTGATGTCAGAAATCCGATGTTAGATTCTGACTAACAACTTTTGTATATCACGTGCAATAAGGAAGTTATTTAGATAGTTAACGGGAGTTATTGGAGGCTGTCAGACAGTTTGATGTTGATATTAATTTTGATATCGCTAACATTTAAATTATCGGGTTTTTAGAGCAGCTAAGATAACTGTCTGACAGCTCGCCTGGTTAGCCGAAGAAATTAATTTGCTTAAGAATTTGGGGAATAACTTCCGATAGCTATCGGGAAACTCAATAACTTAATAACGAATAACTCAATAACCATCTTTACAGGTTTTTGCCGGATTATCTACCTGACCAAAAATCCATCATATTCCCGGTAGGGCATTTCCTGGATTTTTACATTATCAACCCGCGCCCAGGCAGGGCCTTTGTGGCACCAAAGTATGAACTGATCCAGGTTTTCCTCCTGGCCGGCGGCCTCCACATACACCGATCCGTCCGGTTCATTTTTTGCCAGTCCGCTGATGTTATATTTTTCGGCTGTTTTGCGGGTATTGTACCTGAAACCTACATTTTGCACACGTCCTGATATTTTTAAGATCACTGCTTTTTTCATCATCAAATCGAAAGTCGTTTAACAATTAAAGAATTAACCCGTTCATAAAGTTGATTCGGTGTAAAAATACGCCATTCCAGGGTATCTAACTGGCCGCCGAAAGCAATGTAGTAATCGATTCTGGCATCGGTAAATTCATTGATCACATGCTCCCTGAAGTTGATCCCGACAATCCAGCCATCCTCAATTTCATCAAACCATTCCTGGTAATAATCATCATCGCCGGAATGATAGTTCATCACATTTTCACCGATCAGGATAAACTGATTGATGCCCTCCTGCATGAGTGGTTCTATGATGTTGCGTTTAAAAACCATGATGTCGTTGTGCAGGCAGTCGTTCCACTCGCCAATCATTTCGATGATGGCATAGCCTTGGTTGTAATCGGTAAATAAAATTTTCAGATACAGCGTGGACGATCCAATCTCATCCCATTGGGGGTGAATGTAATAGTTGTAAACCACCTGCGAAAATTCAAACTCGCTGTATTCGCGTTTAAAAAATGGCGACCGGTCGTCTTCAGAAGCAATGTAAAGATGGCGCCATGAATAAAATGGTTCAATTTCGTGCATCGGAGAATTCTTGTTATTTTGAAATTGGTTATTATTTGCCTTATTCAGAGACGCATGGCCATGCGTCTTTATGTATTAAACATTTATGTTGATTTTATTGTCTTCATTTCTCATTGCCAGCCATCGCATTCCCACTCCAATTTGCATTTGCCCACTGCCTACTGCTCACTGCCTACTGCTCACTGCCCACTGCCTACTTCTCTTTCCCCTCGTCCGGTAAAGTTTCACATTGATCTTTTCCTGCGTTACCATGCCCTGTTTTAAAGTTTCCTCGATGAACGGCATAATTTTCTGAATGTTTTCTCCGGTGTCAACCAGTTCTATCAAAACGGGTAAATCTTCTGAAAGCCGCAGCACTTTTGTAGTATGGATATGGCTGTTTGCCCCAAAGCCCATGATTCCGCGGAATACCGATGCGCCCGCCAGTTTCATTTCCCTGGCTTTTTGGACGATAGCCGCATACAGGTTTTCGCCTTTCCAGGTATCTGATTCACCAATGTAAATACGCAGTTTAATACCATTTTCGTAAATGCTCATTTCGATCAGAATTTTGAGTTTAACAGCAATTTCGATAATATGAATCCGGCAAATACCAGCAAAACACCAAAGATATTACTTGCAAAAATATTGATTAAAGCATATTTCATATTTCCATCCCTTATCAGGTTGAGGCTTTCGAAGGCAAAAGTTGAAAATGTAGTGAAACTCCCGAACAGACCGATAAAAAGAAATGACCGGACGTTGGTGCTGATGTTTTCTTTACCCAGAAGCCCCCA
>CAYNDN010000154.1:0-9485 GCA_964395075.1 uncultured Lentimicrobiaceae bacterium
ACAAACACTAATCAGCAAAGAAGAATTTACCCACAAAAATGGTAGTAGAACCTTATTTCATTATGAAATATCTTTATTTTTGCAAACCGAATGGTAAGAAGAAAGTCGAAAAATAAAACAGGTTTAGCAAGAATTGAAGGGATTCCATACCATGATGCCTGGGTGGGGTTTATTTGTTTAAATTGTAATGAGCTCAATTATGTTCATATAGGTGACAAACTTCTTGATCCAAAAGAAACCTATGAAACGGCAGTTTGGAAATGTGAAAAATGTTCTTACGTTCATTCAAAGGAATCCGATTTGCCATTTGAAAATTGGTCTGAAGATTTTAAAAATTCGGATTCAATCCAAGCGAAGCGTTTTTGGTTAGGCTTTTTCAGAATTGCAACTGAACATAGAGAATCATACTGGAAGCAATGCAATGCATGTGGGAGAATACTTCCGTTCTATGCATTTAGTAAGCATTCTGGTTGGGGGCCCTTGGAAAGGCAAATGGAGTGTAGAAGTTGTAAGGGTTCTATTAATGCAGTTTTGAATCCGTTAAGAACCCCCGAACAGCATCATGAAGCATCAGTAAGACGAAGAATTGCAGACCTGCTTTTGGAGGGGGAGAATGAGCCCATTAACATAGAAGATTTATTTACGCGATTTGGATCTAAATGCTTTAAAACTGGAAAATCTTTAAAAATAGAGGAACGAAAGACATGGGACGTTGATCATATATTGCCTTCAAAATACCTTTATCCTCTGAAAAAGGAGAATGCTGCATTGCTTTCATCAGAAGCCAATGGAGCTAAAAGAGATAGATGGCCAAGTAAATTTTATACAAATAATGAGCTAATTGAATTAGCCAAGATTACTGGAGCAGATCTTTCATTGTTAGCCTCAAAGACCCCTATAATCAATGAAAATTTTGATGTAAATCAATGTGTTACTCGCTATCTGAAGGTTAGAGAAAAATCCAATCTCGTAAAACGAATTTTTGAACTCAAAAAAATCATTGTTTCTTACGGTTTAAATGATCAACTGTCAAAAGACAACAAAAAAATTCTTGGTCTATTGAAGAAGTAGGTATTGGTGAGAAGTTACAGTTCCTTTATCTCTGATGCCATGAGATTCACAATGAGCAACACTTTCATCAAATAGATCTACTGTTTTAAACCATCTTTTGCTCACTTTTTGAAGTTCTTCAGCCATATCACATTTGTTGCTTTTTCCTAAGTGAAGAACACATATGCCACCTCTCTTTAAGCGCTCTCTCGTCTGCCGAAATATGCTCTCATAGATTGTAAAATCCTTTTTCTGTTTTTCCTCAACAAAAGAATTGATTTGATGCTTAAAGTCGACATCAGACCATCCTGCAAACCATATCCTAATCCAGTTAGCTAAATAGAACCGGGTACTGTCAAAGAATGGTGGAGAAGTAATTACCGCATCAAGGTCATTTATTTCCTGGGGCCAAATTGACAAAGTGTCTTGATTAAAAATCTTCCCTGGAGTGAAATTAAGTGGTAAATCTTGTTTTAGTGTCCTCTCAACTTTCTCAATTAAATTCTTTATTAGATCTTTATAGATGTATTCTCCTTGCGGTGCATAAGGTACTATTGGATGAGAACGTCTACTTAATGCGTAAGGCCTATTTCCGTGAAGAATATGCAAAATGGAAGATACGACCATCATCTCACTTGGATTTTTTGGATAGTTATCCCGGATAAATCTTCTAGCAAGAATTATTTCCTTCAACGTTCTTTCTTCGTAGTATTCGTATAGCTTTTTGTTAAATCCGAAATTTTTGACTTCCTTCAACTCCTGTATTGAGCATTTTTGAGTTTTAATATAATTATTTAAATCATCTATATATTTATGACAACTATTTTTAGAATGAACTGAAACTTTCGCATACGAGATGTAATAAGCTGGGATACTTATATCAATTCCATAAGATTTCATGCCACCTAACGCGGCTTCAAAGGGTATTGTACCAACACCTGAAAATGGATCCAACACTTTCCCACCTTCTGGTACAAAAGTCTTTACAAGGTGATGAGCAATAGACGGTTTTAGTTTACCTTGATAGGAACAAAGAGAGTGCACATAGTGTCCCCAATTTCGTTTTGAAAAAGGTTTCTTTTGATGGGGTAAGTCATTTTTAAAGGAATTCCAATTATTCATTCCAAAATATGAATTGTAATGACCGTTGAGATGCATTTCTTTCGGTTTCTGGTATTTGAATGCAAGTAGAGTTTGGCTAAGAATAGCTTTATTTCTTGATCTTCTCTTTCTCAATAGTTTTTTTTCTATAAATTCATAGTTTTGAGATTTTAATATTTCAGTAAGTATATCATCTGTTGGCACATGTATATCGGCAAAAATTGAATCTCCGATATCAATCAATATTTTTGCCTCATGAGTGAGGTGTAAAGTTAGTTTTGAAAAAATCGAATCCATTTCCTCAAAATAATTGCGCGCCATCCTTGGTATTCGTTTATCGTATGCTTTTTCAGTCAAGGCAACCAGAGTTTGTTTTAAAAGTGGACTCTTTTCAGTTATTTCATAATTTGAACTAATCTGCTCTTTTTTTACATCATTAATTCCACTTGTTAAAACTTGATCACGGAAATGTCGGAGGTCATTTTCATATTGGAGATATCGTAAGAACCATAATTCAAGTTTAGTATTTCGAAAGTAGTTCGTGCCGTTTAGATATGGTGGGCTCGTAATTACTCCATCTATTTCTAGTTTATTAGCAAGATCTATGTTTTTTGAATTGGCTAAAATTAGTTCAGGAACAGCATTCAATTTGAAGTCCATATTTATAATATCCTCAGCCATTTCTACTAATCTAACAGGTAAAAAGTCTCTCAAATTGACTTTGTTTATCATTCGTTCCTTTTCTGTTTTAAAACGAACATCACCAGCCTTTTTAAGGAGAGATGTTGGTATTAGACTGGCTAAAATCGCAATAGTTATTGTATCAGCTAAAAGCTCATCCTCAAGTTTGACAACATCAATATAAGAACGCAATCGAAGTAATTTGTCAAACACATTCTCATCAAAATATCTGCTGCTATTAAATAGGGTCATATAGCTTTCCTTTAAATAGCGGTCTTGTTCAAAATCTTGAAGGTCATCATAAATTCTTCCTGAAATTTTTTTGAGCTGATTTGATAACTTTTTTCTTGAGGTTTGGTTTGATTGAAGTATCTTAATTTTTACTTCAATAAGATATTGTAGCAATGGGTTTATTTCTGAATAAATAGATTTTATTTTAAAGGTGTCAGTAGCAAATAAAGTAGTTCCAGTTCCAGCAAAAGGATCATAAATACAATTACTGTTCTTTAATTCGTAATGCTCAATTAAAGATTTAACAAAATCTGGTGAATATCCCTCAATGTATGGATACCATCTCTGAAAGGGTGTTGTTTTGCTTCCGACAAATGTTACGTCTTTTGTCTTAGCAAAATCATTTCTGTTGATATTTTTTTTAATAAGGCGCTTCACAAATTGATTAATTGATCGTTCCTCTTTTTCAGCAAATAGGGAAAGTTGCTTGTAACTTTCAAAACCAATGAGTTCTCGAATTTCTTCATTGCTCATTCCCTTTACTTTTGAATAGTAAGGGACTTCAGGTTCATTAAACGCCAGAGTTATTGTTTTCCCTTTGGAATCATCTGAAGGGTAGTCGCTGAAATAAATGGATTTGAATTGTTGTTTTTTCATTCGACAAAACTACCAAATTATGGTAGTTATTTCAAAATTTTTGAAGAAAAAGATTTTAACAGAGTTTTATTTGTCCCAAATTTGAGTAGTAAATGTGGTCAAACTATCTCATATAATGATACTACGCACATTATGATTGCAAATATTTCAATATTCTTAACTGTGGTTTTATTTTGGAGTTCAACAACAAAGTGTACCACTTAGAACCTATAAAAATGTTTATTAAGTAGTTTATCAGTTACTAAATGGGCAATAATTCGCGGATGTGTGTTAAGACCTAGCTTATTTCCCTAAACTCCCCCGCAAAACCCGCATAAAACGCCGAAGCTTTCACCAGGTCGTCCACAGGGACTTTTTCGTTGGGGGCGTGGGCCATCACTTCATTACCGGGGCCAAAGCCAATCATGGGGATGCCGTACATTCCGTTGATGGCTACGCCGTTGGTTGAGAAAGTCCACTTGTCGATGAGTGGCTTCTTGCTGAAAAGGTTTTCGTATGCTTTAGCTCCAATCCGCACCACCTCATGATCTTCAGGGATTTTCCAGGTGGGATAGTATTTTTCCATGCCATATTCCAGTCCGGTCCATGCTGTTTCGCTGTAGGTGAGCATTTCCACTTTAGCGTTCATGCCTTCAATCAGTTCATTAATTTCTGCTATGGCGGATTCTTTGGTTTCTCCCCAGGTTAGCCTTCGGTCGAGGTGGATGCGGGCGTAATCGGCCACAGCGCAAAGGGATGGGCTTCCGGAAATAATTTCAGAAATGGTCACAGATCCCTTTCCCAGGAAGTCATCGGTTTTGAGGCGATCGTTGAGTTTTTCAATTTCAAGCGCTGTTTTAGAAGCCATGTAAATGGCATTTTTGCCACGCTCTGGTGCTGAGCCGTGGGACGAAACACCATAAAAATGAACGTGCATCTCCATGCGCCCACGCTGTCCGCGGTATATGTTCAGGTTGGTGGGTTCGGTGCTGATGGCAAAATGGGGTTTGATACCTTCTTCTTCGATGATGTATTTCCAGCAAAGGCCGTCGCAGTCTTCCTCCATCACGGTACCGGTAAAATAAATGGTGAGGCCTTTGTCGAGGCCAAGCTCTTTGATAATTTTTCCGGCGGTTACAAAAGCGGCCACACCGCCTTCCTGATCCACCGTGCCGCGGCCATGCACAAAGCCATCTTTGATTTCCCCTCCCAGCGGATCGAAATCCCAGTTATCAAGGTTTCCCATATCTACGGTGTCCATGTGCCCGTCGATGGCCAGGATTTTATCGCCGTTGCCAATCCTTCCGATCACATTGCCCAGCCCGTCGATGCGAACCTCATCGAAACCGGCTTCCATGATCTGGCATTTCAACTCAAGCTGTACCTTCTCTTCGCCGAGGCTCAACGATTTTATCTGCACGAGTCTGGAAAGGTTGTTTGCCGTGTAATCTCTGTATTTCTCGGCAAGTGCATTTATTTGATTAGTGATCTGTTGATTCATATCTTTTTTAATTAATAGTGGCTATGATTTAAAATATTGTGGTTAGGAAAAGTTGTGAAAATTTTAGATGTCTCACTTCGTTCGACATGACATAAAATATATAGTCTTCAGGGGCAGGGCGTAGTGGGCGGCAAAGCCGCCCACTACGCCCTGCCAAACAAAATGAATAGAAACTGTCATGTCGAACGAAGTGAGACATCTGTTCAATGAAATACCATCTGATAATTTTTTTTTACGTAACCACATTATTTTATTTTACAGACTTAATAGTTTATAAAAGCCGAGCCGGGATAAAACTTGATAAAGAGATATTCATTTTTGCTCCACGCTGGCCTCCCCTTTATGGGAAGAAATCCGCCCACACGGCCAGGAACTGCATGTGCGGTGGCGACTGAGGCTGACTCTTTAAGTTAATTTTGCCACTCACAAAGTGATGCCTTTGGCAAAAGCCTCTAAAGCACAAAGATTTCACTAAGGCATAAATCACAACATTCCAGCTTTTTGTGAACTTTAGTGTATTTGTGTTTTCGTGGCATTGCTTCATTAATGCCAACTAAAACACACCCTCGGAGATGATGTCAAAAACCAATAATCATATTTTATCCAACCTATGCTATTTATTTGTTATCGGATCATCAATACTTTTTTAACAAAAGTAAATTCTTTTCCTGTGATCCGTACAAAATAAATTCCGTCACCCAAATGGGAAATGTCCTGGTTAAACCTGCGCTGTCCTGGCGTTGGATTCGCCGAAAGTAAAATATTCCCCCTGGTGTCCATAATCTCGATTTGCGATCCGGCCAATTCTTCTGGCAGGTTAATCTCAAATTGTCCCGAGTTTGGATTGGGCTGAATCTTAATATCACTCATGTTCACCTCATCAAAACCCAATGAATTTACGGTGATTGATTTCATGGCAGAAATTCCGTTATCCAGGAAGAAACCCTGTTGCGGTTTTGAGGGTTCCCAGGTTACCTCAATATTTCTGGACTCTTCTAAAGACGGGCGATATAACTTAAAAGTCAATATCTCCAAATTGGTAAATCCATCTTTTTCCGTTGTGGTTTCATCGTCGCCGAAAGCTGTTATTGAGTAGCTCTGGCTCAAATTATCAATCAACAATACTCCTGCGCAAATATTATCCGAAGTGAATGTACCAATGATATCACCAGCTAAAATATTAGAGCCTTCCAGAATTTCTGATGGGATAGCAACTAAATGTGAGTTTCCGGTTTCCAGAACCGAATTCCATATTGTTTCTATGATTCCTTGTTTTGGTAAACCGCCCTTGGTAATTACTGAGCATTCCGGATAGGTGAAGCTGCCGTCACCATTTATGGATAGCCAATAAGCTGTCCCGGCATCAAGGTGGGAGAGGGTTTCAATGCCATATTCCGGCCAAAATACTTCGGTGGTGGCAACACCTTTGATCATGTTCAAGCCGGGCAACTGCACTGCAATTTCAGCAGCGGCAGCCCCGCAGGCTGATTTTACCGGAACCAGGTTCCAACCCGAATCCAGATCAACTGTTGGGTCAGATATCATTTCTCCGGTGAGTTCAAATGTGAAATCTTCCAGGGCTTTAATTTTATAGCCGGTATGGTGGCTCCAGTTTCCGATGGTGTTGATGTTGTTTTCAGGATAATAAAATGATGTGGCTGATGACATGATTACGAAATCATCAAGGTAGGGTTCAAAGATGGTTTCCACATTTTTCTCTTCCGGATCAACCCAGGTCGAGATTCCGCTCCAGCCTTCGGAAATCTGGAGGCTATGGATGGAGTAGGATGTTGCGGAAAGCGATATAAGCTGCGATAATCCATTGGGATAAAATACTCCATCAGATTGCGGAAAGGCTTCATTGTAGGCAACTGCAGCATCAAATGTGGCTGCCTCTGCCTGCCGGTAAATTTTCCAGATGAATGCATCTCCGGAAACGAATCCGTCCTTTTCTCCGGTGAAGTTGTCATCACCAAAAGCCGAAATCACGGTCTCCTCATAGTTAAACTGGATGGCGCCACCGCAAGCCGGCATTCCATCATCATTTAGATAAAACACCCCGATGTAATCGCCATAATCCAGTGCCTCACCGTTGAATTCCGGTGTGAAACCTTCAGGGATTGAAACATTATGCGAAACCGGAGTGAGGTTAAAATCCCAACCCGGAGGTAGGGGATATGTTATCGGGACCATTGCAAAATCAGCGGTTGTGGTTTCATCAGCCACAATTTCAACCTGTGTAATTTGCTGAGGATCGAAACCATTAATTTCACAGTTTACTGTGTAGGTGCCCGGTGGAATATTTTCGATCTGATAGTTTATGGCCGGAGTGTTTTCTCCTGAAGTTACGGAAGTGTAATTGAAAATGCCATCAGTAACCGAAACAGTAGCACCTTCAAGAAAGGAACCATTATCTGAATTTGTTACAGCTCCTGAGATTGTGCCGGCATCCGGGGCGGGGGAGATGTTGATGAGGTAATCCTGACCGTTGTTGTTATCCCAGCTACCGTCATCAAAGCTAATCACGAAGTTTACCTGTGTAACTTCCTGAGCCGGATTATTGAATGGTCCAATCTCGATGGTTAGCTGATCCTGTCCGTTTGGCCCTGACATAGGTGACTGAACCGCGGGGCCTCCGCCACCAAAGAGGTAACTTCCATCAGGCCAGTAAACCTCATTGGGTTGGTTCCAGCCATTTACACCCCAGTGCAGCTTTCCGCCTACCGAAGCTTCATTCACGGTAATGGTGATGGTTTCATTTTCGGTGGGTTCGGATGGCAGCCATTGCACAATATCGCCACCACCCGGGCCAAGTGTGATCACATAATCCTGGCCGTTGTTGTTGTCCCAGGTATCATCGGCATAGTGGATCACAAAGCTTACATTGTAAACCTCCTGTTCAGGATTGTTGAAAGGCCCGATTTGAAGGATCAACTGATCTTCACCTGTTGGGCCGTTAAAAGGCGTTTCTACAGCCGGCCCGGTTTCGTTTACCAGAAATGTGCTTTCAGGCCAGTAATCCTCTATGGGCTGGTTAAAGCCATTGATCCCCCAATGCAGGTTGGCTCCTTGTGTAGCATTGTTTACCACAATGGTGATGACATCCTCATTATCGGGCTCCTCAGGATTCCAGGTTACATCACCCTGGCCTCCGGGAGAGTCAGTTCCCACATAAACATGCTGAATGGGCGTTTTAAAAGTATTCCCATGGATGTCGGTAGCTTCAACATAATAATCCACAAGCGTTTCTGATAATCCGGAAATTTCAGCCCAATACTGGTAAGCGATATGGTCGGGCATGATAAAGAAGTCGATATCAGGATTGTTGGTCACATTTCCAGCCGGAAAAAGCCTGCTTTCCATAGTGAGGGATTGCCATTCGCCAACTCCTGTTCCACCGGCATAAATTTCATTTGCATGATCATCCAATGGATTTACACCATCCTCATCCAACCTATATTTTAGAACCACATTTTCCAAACCACTCACATCAAAAGCAAAAGTCCACACTGTGAAATCGCTACTATTTTGATGTTGCTGATAGCCGTAGGTTGGCCCAAATCCTGTTCCACCGGGGTTGTAAGGATAACGCTGTGGAATGAACACTGATGGTGGTGTATCGTCAACACCCTGGTTGTTGTTGATCACCTGGTTGGCATAATCAACAGCGATATTTGCAGCTAAAGTTTGCTTAACCTCCATGTCGAGTGCTGTTCCGTAATACATGTATCCGCTGGTATAGCCCGGGAGCAGGTGATGCCAGGCTTTTGCAACAAGCGAGGATCCGCTGCCGGGTTCAACAACATCGCTTGTTGGAGGGATGCCGTCAATATCTTCGGCCATGATTACGTAATTTTCCGCTGCCACCAGCACCGCCCAGTTGCGGGCGTCTTCGGTCCATCCGTTGGGATCAAACTCGTAATTCTGGGTGTACATCGGCCATAGCCAGTTGATGAATTGTGGGTGCCCCCAGTCGTTGGCGGCATTGACCCATGAACCATCTTCAACTTTTACCACATTGTCTTCGGGTACAGGGTGATTGGCCAAATATTGCTGAATGGTCGAGGGGACATATCCCTGGTTGGCTGCTGCCTGTGCAAATTGTGGCACTGAATTCTGGTAATAGTCGTATCCGCCTCCCCAGGCGTTGTCGCCATCGTGGGCCATTAAAACGATGCTGGGATGATCAGGATCATCATAAGGAGCAATATGTGCATGTATTTCACCGGTTCCCATTAGGGCGTAGCCGTTCATATAGGTCAAAACATCATCCATGGGAACGACT
>CAYNDN010000155.1:0-6601 GCA_964395075.1 uncultured Lentimicrobiaceae bacterium
TGATTATAAGTATGAGCATCACCTACCTCGCCTTCTTCGCTATAGTCGCTTAAGTAGCCTTCTGCGCTAAAGTCGTCTACTTCGTTTTCGCAGCAAATTCTTAATTTAAAAAACGTAAGTTTGCCACTGAAACCATTAAAGATATGGCGTCTATCTCAATCGAAGATTTCCTGAAAAATGTGTTTAGCCTGATCAACCTGGGAGGGAAGGCTACTACATCAAAGTTGGCTAAAAGGCTCAGGGTGAGTAATGCCGCAATCACTGATATGTCGCGCAAACTGGCACAGCAGGGACTGATCAACTATGAAAAATATCGTGCCATCACACTCACACCCGAAGGTGAAAAAATAGCGCTGAGTGTAGTCCGTCGCCATAGGCTGTGGGAGTTGTTCCTAAATAAAGTGCTTGAGGTTCCATGGGAAAAAGTACATGATGAAGCCGAAAAACTGGAGCACCAGACTTCAGATTTCCTGATCAATGAAATTGATAAATATCTTGGTTTTCCTGAAGTGGACCCGCATGGTGATCCCATTCCCGATGAATCAGGAAACCTGCAAAACCAGGATTTGGTGCGGCTAACCGAAGTAAAACTTCCATCCACTTTGATATTGCGAAGAATTGTTGAGCACACCGGCGAAACCATGCAATTCCTGAATGATCATCAAATTGAACTGAATCTGGAAATCATTTTTAAATCTGCTTTACCCGAAAATAATTCCATCCTGATTGCTCTGAATGGCGCCGATTTGGAATTGCCTGTTTCAGTCGCAGAAAAATTGTTTGTAGAAAAGTTGTGACCCTTCCCGTTAAAGAAACTTAAAAAAGTTAAGCTCACTTAAACATTATATGGATTTGGTTGTCTCGTTGTATACATTTGCAAAAAGTTAAGCGAACTTAAAAAATTAACAAAAATGAAACAATTAGCAACTTTTATTATAGGATTTTTATTTGCAAGATTGGGATTTGGGCAGGTGGCTGAGGTACCCGAAATGATCACGGACAGGCCTGATCAGACCGAATCTGCCGCCATTGTTCCCACAGGGAATCTCCAGATTGAGACCGGATTTAGTTTCCAGGGGGATGAAGCCAACAAAATAAAAACCAACGAAATCGCACTTTTTACAACGTTGTTGAGGTATGGAATAAATCAACATTTTGAACTTCGATTGGGTTCTGCATTTTTGGATTTAACTGATAAACCAGAAGGAGGTGAGGATATGAATACCTCAGGGATGGCGCCTTTGTTTGCAGGGATAAAGTTTAAAATGCTTGAGGAAAATGGAGCGATACCCGAAATGGCGTTTCTAATAACAGCTGAAATTCCGGATACAGGGAAAAAAGAATTTAACCCTGATTATGTAGCAACAGATATGCAATTTGCGGTGGAATACACTGTGAACGAACGACTTGGCTTTGGGATGAATCTCGGTGGCCGCTGGAATGGAACATATCCTGATCCTGGCGGAATTTATTCATTTGTTTTCGGATATAGCCTGTTCGACAATGTAGGGATGTTTCTTGAAAGTTATGGATTTTTTCCATCAAACAAGGTTCCCGATCATCGTTTGGACACTGGATTTACATGGTCGCTAAAAAACAACCTTCAGCTTGATGCATCCGGCGGCATGGGCTTGTCGGAAATTTCTCCGGATTATTTTGTAAACGCCGGTTTAAGCTGGCGAATTCCTAACTAACCATTTGTTGAACAATATAAATGATGATAAAAAATGAGATATTCTAAAGCCTTATTAATTGTAGTACTGATATTTGGAATTGCTGCATGTAACCAACCTGCAGGTAACTCCAATAATGATAACGGAAAGCTGAATGTAGTTACAACAACCACCATGATCACTGATTTGATGATTCAGATTGGTGGTGACCAGATTAATGTGCAGGGTTTGATGGGTGCCGGGGTTGACCCTCACCTTTATAAAGCTACCGAAAGCGATGTGACCAAACTTTATGAGGCCGACCTGATTATTTATAATGGTTTGCACCTTGAAGGCAAACTGGATGAAATATTTGATAAGATGAACCAGGGCAAACAAAAAACTTTTGCCATAGGTGATGCCATTCCCAAAGACAGGCTGTTGAAAGCGAATGACGAGTACTCCCAGTTTGATCCACATATCTGGTTTGATATCCAAAACTGGAAGCTGGCGGCAGGTTATGCTGCTAAAATTTTACAGGATGCCGATGAAAAAAATGCCGGGATTTATAAATCAAATCTAGAAAAATATCAGGTTCAGTTGGATGATCTGGAAAGTATGGTGATTGAGCAAATCAATACAATTCCAAAAGAAAAACAGGTGCTTATTACAGCACACGATGCCTTTGAATATTTTGGAAATTCCTATGGTTTTGAGGTAAGAGGCTTGCAGGGAATAAGCACTGTTTCTGAGGCTGGAGCTGCTGATGTGCGGAATCTCGCAGATTTTATTTTTGAAAGGAAGATACCGGCAATTTTTGTGGAATCCTCCGTTCCGGTTAGAAATATCAGGGCTTTGCAGGATGCCGTTAATGCACGTGGTTTTGAAGTGGAAATCGGTGGTGAGCTCTATTCTGATGCACTGGGAACGCCGGGTACTATCGAGGGAACCTACATTGGCATGTATGAGCATAATTTGAATACCATCGTTTCAGCACTCAATGCTGAGTAATTCTTTAACTTGTTTTCCCCAATTGTAAGCCGAACTGCCAGAAAAACCTTAAACTTGTAGATTGATTTTTCATTCAATTATTTTTTGATATGCACATGCTCACATTAATGCTTATTTCCAAACTTTTATCCGGAAAAGCAAAACGAAAATTCAATGGTTTTAAAGGAGTGGTTGAAATAAAACATGCCATTCCGGGAAGGATCCGTTTTTTTATCCCCATCCTCAAAAATAATCCTGACGGCTGCGATAAATTGCAGAAACAATTGGTTAAAGCTGAGGTGATCAGGGAAATAAAAATTAATCCGGTCATCGGATCGCTATTGATGATCTATGATGAGGATGGAACGGATGAAGCGACCCTGACAGGCGTGATAGTGAAATTGCTTGGCCTGGAAGATCAGGTGGATGAGAGCCCTTTGTCGAGTGCAGGCAAGGAAATCAAACAGATGATGAAATCGCTCAATACTTCGGTTTACGAATACTCCAACGGGATGATAGATTTAAACAATCTGATCACGCTCGCCTTCTTTTCGATGGGAGCCTATTCGCTGATTAGAAATCCAAGGATGCTGCCATCGGGCCTGAGCCTGTTATACTGGGCGTACAACAATGCCCAAAAACAGTAGTTTAATTCATTGATAAGGTCCAAACCTCAAATCAAACAGCAACAAAAACCCATTGTGGCAATAAACAATTTTATACTGGCAACAGCACTTAAGTTTGCGAAAATTCAGGTGGTGCATAGCCTTCCGGGAAGGTTGAGGCTGAAATTGCCGGGATTAAGCAGGTTTAAATATGACATCAAAGATCAGGACGAATCGAATCTGATTCCCTATAAATTAAAAGGTATTCAAAAAGTTGAGGTTAGTGTTTTAACTTCAAAGGTGTTGATTACCTATGATGAAAAACAAGTTACTGAAACTGAAATTGTGGAATGGATGACGAGGCTTCGCGAAATATTGATCACAAAGCTAATGGGTAAAGCTGATTTTCAATCGCCGGAGGTAACTGAGGAAATATTGACCGAACTGAAAGACGATGGTTATGAGATGGAAAAATACTGATGAACCCCTGTTGAAATGCACAATTTTGCACCAGATTCCTGGCCGCGTAAGGCTACATTGCCGGGCTCTGAACTTTCTGGAAAGCTATAAACATGAAATCATATCACGGGTTGAAAACCTCGAATATGTGAAATCTGCAAAAATCAGTACCATTACCTCTAACATACTGGTTCATTTTGAAGAAAATGAGTTTTATGCCCAAAATGTGGTTTCTAATGTTGAGGATATCATTTCTACATATTCAATACCGGCTTTCCAGCATGAAAGGAAGCAGAATGCCCAACTTACCGTTAACGAACGCCGTTTGCAGGAAGAGCCTGTCAGTTCGCTGCTTCGCAACGTTGTGGCCGGAGCACTATCCTTAACCTGGGCTATTATCAAGGGTGGTAACCAGAGAAACCTGCCCATAATAAACCGCCTTACCGGTTTTACTGCACTCACCAGTATTTCGCTTTCCCGATCTATTTTTAAAAGTGGTATCCAGTCGCTTGTTAATTCCAGTCGACCAAATGCTGATACTTTAAGTGCCGCTGCGATTGCTGCAAGCCTGATTTCAGGCAATGGAATATCAGCCCTAACCATCATTTTATTGGCCGACACTGCTGAACTGCTCACTGCTTACAGCATGAGCCGCACACGCAGTGCCATCCGCGAAATGCTTTCGACCGGTGAAAAGTTTGTATGGAAAGTATTGGATGGCGATCGTTTGTTCAAAGTAAATGTGGAGGAACTGGTTCCTGGTGATAAGATCATGGTACACACCGGCGAGGTCATCAGTGTTGATGGCTACATCGTGAAGGGCACCGGGCTGGTGGATGAATCCTCTATAACCGGGGAATTTATGCCCAAGGAAAAGAAACGGAAGGATAAAGTTTTTGCCGGAAGCACCGTAAAAAATGGAACCATAACCGTTTTTGCCGAAAAGACCCGGGATGAAACTGCTGCGGCAAAAATCATCCAGATGGTAGAGGAGGCCTCACAGTACAAAGCACAGGTACAGAATATGGCTGATAAATTTTCAGCTCAGCTCATCCCACTCAACTTTGCATTGGGGGCGTTGGTTTTTCTGATTACCAGAAATCCGGTTCGAGCGCTAAATATGCTGGTAATTGATTATTCCTGCGGAATCCGGCTTTCAACTGCTACAGCCTTAACTGCCGCAATTTCAACGGGTGCCCGAAACGGAATTCTGATCAAAGGAAGCAACTACCTTGAAGTGCTGGCTGATACAGAAACACTCATTTTCGATAAAACCGGAACGCTCACCGAAGGCAAACCGGAGGTGAAATCCATAATTCCACTAATGGAAAAAGTTACCGGGAAAGACTTGCTTTGCTGGGCTGCCGCCGCCGAAGAAACATCAACACATCCCGTTGCGCATGCCATCATCGAAAAGGTGCGCATGAGTGGCTACAAAATCCCAAAACACAGCGAAGTGGAGGTGATTGTTTCCCGCGGTGTGGCCACAAAAATACGAGGTCAAATCATCAGGGTGGGTAATGCCAAATTCATGAAAGAAAGCGGTATCGATCTTGGTGAATCCCGCGATGCGGCATCCAAACTCATGCTTCGTGGCGAGAACCTGGTTTATATTTCCAAAGGCGATAAAATGGCCGGCATGATCGGTATCATGGATCCACTGCGTGAGAATATGAAGAAGTCGATCAACAGGTTGCGGAATCTTAAAATTGATGATATCATCCTGCTTACCGGCGATGTGGAACAGCAGGCCGAAATTGTGGCTTCACGCATGATGTTCGACAGGTTCCAGTCTGAATTGATGCCCGAGGACAAAGCCCGTTTTGCGCTGCACCTGCAATCAAAAGGACTAAAAGTGGTGATGATTGGCGATGGCATAAATGATGCACCTGCACTGGCTTACGCTGATGTTGGGATAGCTTTGGGAAGTAAACGAACCGACATTGCCATGGAAGCTGCCGATATCACCATCCAGAGCGATAATCCATTAACCATCCCATCGGTGATCCGGCTTTCACGAAGCACCATGAGTGTGATCCGCCAGAATTTTGCCACCTCAATCGGGGTGAATAGCATTGGGCTGGTGCTGGGAGCTATGGGGGTGCTGCCGGTTTTCTGGGGAGCATTTCTGCATAATATGACCACAGTTGCGGTAGTCTCTAACTCGCTGCGGCTATTCTTTTTTGATATGGAAAAAAAATAACAAAAATGGAATTAACAATCGAAATAATCCACAGTCTACCGGGGAGGGTAAGGCTTAAGTTTGGAAAAGCCATTCAGGACTTCAAGCAGTTCCAAAAAGAGGTGATGGAGCACGAAGGGTTTGAGTCTTATGAATATTCACCTGTCACCAAAACAGCCTTGGTTAACTTCGATCAAAAGAAAGTTGACCTTCAGGAAATCCTTATCAGGACGGCGGTGGCCTACGCAGCTGAAAATGCAGCCGGCAAGATCAGGATAAGCCAGCATTCGAAAGATGAATTTATTACAACCCGTGGTTGGATATCTGGATTAACCATTGCCTCAGCCGGAATTCTAAGGTTGATCCCGGCAAGCAATTTTGTAATCAGAATGTTCGACTGGATTGGTGTGGCAACAACCTCATCAGCAGTTTTAGAACATGCAGCCTTCGATTACCGTAAAAAAGGTTCAGTTGACCCGGAAGTACTGTCGTTGCTGTTTTTGGCTAACTCAATCGTATCAAACAAAAATCTATTACTCCCTTCAGCACTAACATGGATCACAACTTTTGGCAGGCATTTTTCCTCATCAGAAAATGAAGGCGTAATGCTCGAGATCAATAAAACCATTGGGAAAGGCAAAAAGTCTGTTTATGAGGTAAACATTTCAAAACTAAGTTCAAAAAACAGTTTTATGGATTTCCTGAACCTGTTT
>CAYNDN010000155.1:6611-9449 GCA_964395075.1 uncultured Lentimicrobiaceae bacterium
AAAGCATTGGAAGGCGTTGGCGAAAAAATAAACGGAATAGTATTAAATTTTAAATCATAACAATCGATGGAAACTAAAGGTAATTTAACCACAGGTATTTTAATTGGTGTCGGGCTTTCATTTGGAGCATATTATCTCTACACAAAAAACAAGGATAAAGTTGATGAATTCCTCAGAAGCCAGGGCATAAACCTGCCTGAATCAGAAAACACGGATTTTTCAAAAATGAGTCTCGAAGAGTTGGTGAGCACCAAAGAGCATATCGAAGATTTGATTGCTGAAATCGAACAAAAAGAGAAGGCTGAAAAATCAGATAAATAATTTATTTCCAACTGTTTTTTTTGAAATTAGCTACCAACTTTTTTGGGCAAGATGAGTTATTGCCCTTAGCTTTCTGATTCAAGCCAAAAGACTTATTGCACCCTAAATGAAAAAATCCGTCATATCCATCAACGATCTCACTGTTGCTTATCAGTTTAAGCCGGTGCTCTGGGATATCGACCTGGAGATTCCTGCCGGTGTTATGATGGCGGTGGTTGGCCCCAATGGTGCCGGCAAATCCACGCTCATAAAAGCTGTACTTGACATAGTGAAACCGCTTGCCGGAACTGTTATGCTACTCGGAAAACCCTACCCTCAGGTGCGTTCCAGAATTGGCTATGTACCCCAAAAAGGCAGTGTTGACTGGGATTTTCCCACTACAGTTAAGGATGTGGTTTTGATGGGAACGTATGGAAAGTTGGGCTGGATAAGAAGGCCCGGTAAACATGAGCGGGCAATGGCCGATCAGGCCATAGAAAAAACCGGACTCACCGACTTGGCTTCACGACAGATCAGTCAGCTGTCGGGAGGTCAACAGCAGCGGGTGTTTTTGGCGCGAGCCCTGGTGCAGGAAGCTGAAATCTATTTTATGGACGAGCCTTTCCAGGGTGTGGATGTTACCACTGAAAAAGCAATTATCAATATCTTGAAAGAACTCAAGAGCCGGGGCAAAACAGTGGTGGTTGTTCATCACGATGTGCAAACCGTTACAGAATATTTCGACTGGGTTACCTTTTTAAATGTGCGGAAAATTGCTGCAGGCCCTGCCAAAGAAACCTTCAATAATAAAAATCTTGAACTTACTTATGGTGCAAAATTTGCCATAGCAGATTAGCCATGGAGCAACTGGATTTTTTCATAAAACTTTTCAACGATTACACAACCCAAACCATTGGCCTTGGAACCACTTTCCTGGGATTTATGAGTGGTGTTTTAGGCGTGTATGCTATTTTGCGTAAGCAGAGCCTTCTCGGTGACGCTGTTGCTCATGCTTCCTTGCCGGGAATTGCTATTGCCTTTTTATTATCCGGAACCAAAAACACATTGCTCATTTTTGCCGGTGCAGCTATGGCAGGCTGGGTGGCCACCTTCTGGATTTCAGGCATAATCAAAAATACGCGCATCAAAAGCGATGGTGCGCTTGCAATTGTGCTGGCGGTTTTTTTTGGTTTCGGGCTGGTTTTGCTCACCTACATTCAGCGCATGGAAAATGCCAACCAGTCGGGGCTGGAGTCTTACCTTTTCGGTCAGGCTGCAACCTTGCTTCGCGAAGATGTCAAACTGATGGGCATCATTTCAGGCTTTGCCCTCATCACGATTTTACTATTCTGGAAAGAATTTAAGCTGATGACTTTTGACGAACAGTTTGCCATATCGCTGGGATTTAATCAGAAGTTCATCGATTTAGCGATCAACACCCTCATTGTGCTGGCTATTGTAGTAGGTTTGCAAACAGTTGGTGTAATCCTGATGAGTGCTTTGCTAATTGCACCAGCCTCTGCTGCAAGGCAATGGACGAACCGGATGAGCGGCATGGTAGTTTTATCAGCCTTGTTTGGTATGCTGGCAGGGCTAGCCGGCACTGCCATATCGAGTGCAGGCAATAATATATCCACCGGGCCGGTGATCGTTTTGGTAGCTGTAAGCATTGTTATGATTTCATTTGTTTTTGCTCCTGAACGCGGTTGGCTCGCCAGGGTGATCAATAAAAGCAGGAATCGCCGCTCGCTGGAGCTCAATAACTTGTTGAAGCTTTTATACGAAACCTGTAAAACGCATGAAAATGTTCAGCACAAACATTCAATTAACATCATCAAAACTATGCCGGATTACCATCCAAAATCACTCAGGGTTTTGGAAGAGCAGCATTTGATTGAGATTGAGCAAAATATGTGGTGCCTCACCGAAAAAGGTATATTAAAAGCCAGTAGAAATGATCAACACGGGAGTGATATAATATGACAACGCCTCAAATAGAGATACAAATCATTGCTTCGCTGGTGGCTGTTTCCTGTGCTATTCCCGGGGTATTCCTGGTTTTGCGTAAAATGGCCATGATCAGTGATGCTATCAGTCATGCTATTTTACCTGGTATTGTAGTGGGTTTTCTGTTTACAGGTTCCCTCAATTCGCCGTTGCTGATTCTTTTAGCAGCTGTCACCGGATTACTCACGGTAGTGCTGGTGGAGATACTCAGTAAAACAAATCTGGTTAAGGAAGATGCGGCCATCGGGTTGGTTTTTCCTGCATTGTTCAGCATTGGTGTTATCCTGATTTCCAGAAACGCATCTAATATTCATATTGATACCGATGCTGTTTTGATGGGTGAAATTGCATTTGCGCCATTTGACAGGCTGGTTGTTTCGGGTATTGACCTGGGGCCGCAAAATGCCTGGGTAATGTTTGCCATTTTATTAATTAATGTGTTGTTTACGATTGTTTTTTTTAAGGAGCTAAAAATCAGCACTTTTGATGCCGGGTTGGCAGCCAGCCTGGGTTTTGCTCCGGTTGTCATGA
>CAYNDN010000156.1:0-1171 GCA_964395075.1 uncultured Lentimicrobiaceae bacterium
TTCTGGAAATGTGGCTATATGTCCATCTTGTCTTGCTCCTCCAAAATTCCAATGACCTTGAAAATACTCTTTCCATTCCTCTTTAGTAATTCTGGATTGTTCCTTAATTTCCTTAGAAGTTTTTTTTGGAGTTCCTAGTTTTTTAAAAATTAAAATAAATTCATAGTCAATAGAAAGGATACCATTCTTTGGGAAAGGGTAGCTACCCATTAGTGAAGCACCACCTGTTGTATTGGAGGTTGTTTTTTTTTGCCAAATTATTGCTCCCATATAGTCGAAACCGATCGTCTCACAGAACTTAATAATTTCAGTCCGAATTGGAATCACTTTGTATCGGCCGTAATAAACAGCTCTGGCAAATTGATCACCAATATTTATACACAAACGGCTTCCATTAGCTAATACCCTATAACACTCATTCCAAACAAGATTCAGATTATTAATGTATTCCTCATAACTGTCATTGTAACCAATTTGATTATCAATTCCATAATCTTTTAATTGCCAGTAAGGTGGTGAAGTAATAATTAAATCAACAGATTCATCGACCAGTTCTTTCATTTGGCGGCTATCACCATTAATTATCTTATGTTTCGTATTCATTCTTAACGTGTTAAATATTCTATCTAACAAAATTAACCATATTATTTACTTCCTACCTGCATTGTTGAAATGAAAACCAAAAAAACCTCCATTTCTGGAGGCTTTTGTTTGTATAATGTTGAAAATGATTTTTTGAATGAATTCTAGAAAATAGCTGTTTTCAATTTCTTCTCTTAATCTTCAATCTCAATTAATTGATCAGCAATCTGAGTTCAAAGAAAATTAATCCAGTTTCCTTCCTGGATAAACTTTCAGCGCTTCTTCAAGCACCTTCATCGAGTTTTTAAGATCATCAACATTCAGCACATAGCTGATCCTTACCTCATTCATTCCGCGGCCAGGGGTAGAATAGAACCCGGTTGCAGGAGCAAACATCACGGTTTGTTTTTCGTACTCAAAATCCTCAAGCAGCCACTGACAGAATTTATCCGAATCATCGATGGGCAGTTTGGCAACCACATAGAACGCACCGGTAGGCTCAGGACAAAAAGCACCTTCAATTTTATTGATGGCCTCATAAACGGTATTTCTGCGTTTGTGATATTCTTCAAGCACCTCCACAAAAAAT
>CAYNDN010000156.1:1181-9445 GCA_964395075.1 uncultured Lentimicrobiaceae bacterium
GGCGTATTTATGGCTGCCTCGGCGGCCACCTGCCCTAAACTTGGGGGGCTCAAACGAGCCTGTGCAAATTTGAGTGCTGATTGCATCAGTTCCTTGTTTTTCGAGATCATTACGCCAATCCTTACACCACACATGCTGTAGCGCTTCGAAACGGAATCGATGAGAACGGTGTGCTGCTCCAGGCCTTCGAGGTGCATCACGGATTTATGTTGGCGTCCGTCATAGCAAAACTCACGGTAAACCTCATCTGCTATCAGGAAAAGGTCGTGCTTCAGAGCGATATCTTTTAATGTATTCAGTTCTTCTTCGCTGTAAAGGTAGCCGGTGGGGTTATTGGGGTTGCAAACAAGGATAGCCTTGGTTTTGGGTGTGATCGCTTTTTCGAATTCCGCAATCGGCGGCAACGCAAAACCACTCTCTATGGTTGAGTTGATGGGAACAACATTAATCCCCGAATTTGTCGCAAAACCATTGTAATTGGCATAAAATGGCTCCGGAATAATGATTTCATCATCGGGATCCATGATTGATTGCATGGTAAACAACAATGCTTCCGAAGCCCCCGCTCCAACAATAATTTCATTCGGCTCAATGCGGATATTAAACTTTCTGTAATAATCAGCCAGCTTAACACGATAAGATTCATTGCCTGCTGAATGGCTGTAGGCTACCAGGATATCATCATAACCCCTCACTGCATCCAGTGCTATTTCCGGGGTTTTGATATCGGGCTGACCAATGTTGAGGTGATAAACATGAACGCCTCTTTTTTTGGCGTCTTCGGCATAAGGAACGAGTTTACGGATAGGTGAAGCGGGCATCTTCTTACCCTTTTCTGATAATTTCGGCATTGCATTTTGTTTTTAGTTTCAAAAAAAAATCCCGGCCTGATAAAAAGACCGGGACAAATTTCAACATTTTTTTACGATGTCATATCGATGTAAGATAATTTAATGAGCTACTATTTTCTATTTCCCAATGTGCTTGTATTTTCCGGTGTTGTTTCAGCATCAGGCTTAAGCACTTCGCCCTTAATCCGCAATACTACGGAACTTGTCTGCGCATTGGATTGAACTGTAATGGTTTTGTTAATTCTGCCAATACGATTGGTTTTGTACTCCACATGAATTACTTCTGACTGGCCCGGGAGGATGGGTTCACGTGGCCATTTCGGAACTGTGCATCCGCACGAAGACCTTACATTGGTAAGGATCAGCGGCTCTTTGCCGGTGTTGGTGAATTTAAATTCACATTTTCCATCGCCTTTGTAAGCTACTGTTCCGTAATCATGAACAGTTTTTTCAAAGGTAATCTCGGGGCCATTGGTGTTTTTGGCAGATGCCGATGCTTCGGAGGTTGCTGCATTTTGCGCAGATACGCTAAAAGCCAGGAAAAAGGCTAAGAAGAATAATGTAATTTGTTTCATAAGTATTGATTTTAATGTTAACATATTTATTTTCAAAATCTACTGGTACAAATGTAAAACAGAATAAATCCAATGAATTCATCACACAAAATTTTTCCTGCAATTAGAATTTAAATTCATCATTACAACCTAATTTACAACCACTTAAAAATTAAAATTCTTTGTTAACGATATGTAAATTAATTTCTATTTTTGAGCAGTTAAAAACCAGTCACATGAAAACATCGAAATTCTTTTGGTTAATTATTATTTTAGCGGGCACGGTATTCACACTCTCCTGCTCCTCATCAAAAAAGGCAGGTATGCAAAAAAATGAAGGCAACATGGGTATTTCATCACCTCCGGCAGTGGTTTACAAAACCAGGAAAGATTATTCACAAAATGTTCCTGTTACCCTTTCCGGAGATGGCTCAAAGGTGGTTTCATACCCTGCCCAATCTGATATCCGAAAAGGAGACACCTTTACTTACCCTACCAAACTCGCCGACGGTTACCTCCTCGACAACCGCGGGATAAGCCCGAATACCGCCTTTCTAAGGTTCACTTACGAAGATTATTACAACATGGACAACGTTCCAACTGCCGAACGGCTAATGAACTACATTTTGGATAAAGATCCATTTACTGAATATTACGAGGTGGGGCGCCGTGGTGATTACGATGACATCGAAAAAGCCATGAATGAAATCATAGATAGTAAAAAACTGAAGAATTATAAAAACCTGGCCAAATAATTTTGGAACATTTCTACCCATCATTTTTTAAACAATCCCACAAGTTTCTGCTTACCGGGATTATTGTGCTATTTTCAGGAATCCTGTTCCCGCTGAAAGCGCAAGACAGTAAGGACAAAACCGAACAAATCAAAACCGGATGGAATTTCGGTATCCTACCTGCCATCTCATGGGATAACGACCTGGGGTTTCAGTATGGCGGATTGATCAACCTTTATCATTATGGCGATGGTTCCAGATATCCGGCTTACGATCATTCCATCTACCTTGAAGCATCAGCTTACACCCGTGGAAGTGGAATTTACAGGTTTATGTATGACTCCGACAGACTAATCAAGGGCATCGGGCTAACCGTTGATGTGAGCTACATCCCAAACCAGGCCTACAACTTTTTTGGATGGAATGGTTACGAGGCAGTTTATAATCCCGACTGGGAGGACGACAGCCGGGCGGAAGACATATACAAAACGAGGGTTTTCTACCGCTACCAAAATAAGATGTTTAGGTTTAAAACCGACATTGTCGGTAAAATTGCCGGCAACTGGAAATGGCTTGCAGGCATTTCGTGGTATGATTTCAAAATCAAACCGGTTGACATTGATAAACTAAATAAAGGCAAAAGTAAGGATGACAAACTGCCACCACTCAGCAAAGAGCCAACGCTCTACAACAAATACCTGGAGTGGGGACTTATTCCCGGCGAAGAGGCCTTTGGCGGAAACCTGGCACTGCTAAAAGCCGGACTCATCTACGACAACCGCGACAACAAGCCCAACCCCATGAAAGGCATCTGGTCGGAATTGGCCCTGGAAGGTGCTCCGGATTTCCTGGGTTCCATAAGCGAAAGTTTTTTAAAGTTGAGCTTTATCCACCGGCAATATTTTACCATCATCCCCAACGATCTTTCATTTGCCGGAAGGCTTGCGCTTCAAACCACACTCGCCGGCCATGCTCCGTTTTATATTCAGCCTTTAATCATCACCTCCAAATTACGTGGCGCAACAGAAGAAGGGCTTGGTGGTGTTCGTAACCTGCGTGGTATCCCGCGAAACCGGGTTATTGGTGATGGCATTGCATACGCCAACTTTGAACTGCGTTGGAAGTTTTTCCGCACCCGCATGTTCAACCAGAATTTCTATTTCGGATTGAATGCATTTTGCGATGCAGGGCAGGTTATCAAAAAAATTGAAATCGAAGACAAAGTAAAAGCATTGGAAGAAGATTTATCAGATTATTTTGATTTTGGTGCTGAAAGTATGCACATCTCCTACGGTCTCGGATTAAGGGTTGCCATGAACCAGAATTTTATTATAGCCATCGATTATGGCCGTGCTACCAACAAACGTGATGGAACCAGCGGATTTTATGTTGGTCTCAATTATCTTTTCTAATCCGTAAAGGACGTAAAGCCATTTTCTAACCTGCATTATTCTTAAAAAATACCTTTTCTGTTACACCGAACTTAAGTGCGCGGATTTGAGAAATCAACCACGTTAAGTTTAAAATCCTGAAAAATTTATATTTTCTCATGGTAAAAATTTTCCAGGATACTATTTCATTAAATATCCCGAATCCGCAATCGTATTCTTTATCATCATCTAATTGAACGAATTCAGGGGGTGTAATAAGATAAACCTCCTAAAATGAAATTATAGTTGACTAAGACAAATTATTTTTAATCCCACAATATTTCCGCTGCACTATTGCACCCCCTAAACGAATTTTAGATCATTCAGTTAAGTGTTGTCAATATTTCTGGAACTCAACTAAAGATTGATCTAATTATAATCCTTGCGGATTTTTTCAAATATCAGTTAATTAATCGCACACTAAAGTACGCGGTAATTTAATCACAGAGATTTATGAATAGACCAGTCTAAATGTTCAACTCTATCATATTTCGATTTACTTTTGTTTTGTTGACAGTCTGTCACCTTTTTGGTTTTTGGCCTGATGTGTGATCTGCCCGCATGAATTCAAAAGAGAATAAACATGAAAAATGCCACACAGCAAATCAACGACCCCTCCATGCTTGACAGTTATTCAAATACTGTGGTAAACGTTGCCAAACTGGCCTCCGCCTCGGTGGTCAACATAAAAGTCAAGAAGGATCAAACACCTCCGGCCAATCCTCACATTCCCCAACAACCCTTTGGAACAGGATCGGGATTTGCAATCAGCAAAGATGGGCTTATCCTTACCAATTTTCATGTGATTGATAAAGCAAATGCCATTAAGGTAACACTGCCTTCAGGCAAAGAAATAACCCCCGAAGTTGTGGGTACAGATCCCGCTACTGACCTGGCAATTTTGAAGATTAGCGATGAATCACTTATTCCACTTGAATTTGCAAATTCAGAAAATTTACAACCCGGACAAATTGCCATTGCCATCGGAAACCCGCTTGGGTTCCAGCATTCGGTTACCGCAGGGGTTGTGAGTGCCCTTGGCAGAACTTTACGCTCCCAATCCGGTCGCATGATTGATGATGTCATTCAAACAGATGCAGCACTCAATCCGGGAAGTTCGGGTGGCCCACTTATGGATTCGGCCGGGAATGTAATCGGGGTGAATACTGCCATCATAAAACAGGCACAGGGCATTTGTTTTGCTGTTTCGGCAAACCTGGTAAAATATATCACCGACCAGTTGCTGAAAAATGGGAAAATCAGGCGCGGATACCTGGGAATAGTAGGCCAGACTGTGAAACTGCCCCAGCAAATTATTGATACAAATAAATTAACCAAACCTACCGCTATTTATATTCAAAATGTTGGACAATTACAAAATGATGGGAACAATGAACTAAGAAAAGGAGATTTAATCGTAGGGATCGATAAAAAACCATGTGGTTCGATTGATGACCTGCACAGGGCACTCACAGAAGACACCATCGAAAAACCGCTTCAGCTTCAGTTAATCCGAAAAAATCAACCCTTAACAGTCCGGGTTATTCCTACGGAATTACCATAATTAAATTTTCAGCAACTTACAAATAACACCCTTTTTAGTTTTGGCATGTCCAAGTTGGGAAACGATATTTAGTTCCAGCTAATTTTTCGTGACAAACAAATGGCTATGCCGTCCTTTTTTCTTGTCTTTTCTGCTATGCCTTTTAACCTCCTTTTGTGAATTGCAAATATTTTTTAGCCAACATCTTTCTGTAACATCCATTTAACCAATACCGTACACTCAAAATAATCTACATATATATTATATTGATTTGCATTTTATATGTTTGTGTTTTATATTTGTTGATTAAAATCTATATGAACGACAACCTGAACATAATCGCTACTTATACCTATCCGCATGAAGCGATCTTCATACAGTCGGCTCTTGTATCAGCAGGTATCAAATTCACCACCAGAATGCATGCACCTTTGATCCGTAACGGCTTTTATGCAAATAGCGAGCAGGTTAAAAATATTTATGTTGAGCATCGTGATGTAAAAAAAGCCTTGAAAATTCTTCACCAAATACGTCCTGACCTCCACATGAAAAACCGGTGCACGATGATACACACCCAGGAACTGGAGAATTCTGCAGATTCGGAGCCGGTTGAAAAAGGATTCTGCTGGGTTTGCTATGGATTGATGATGGCAGGGCTGGGTGTTTCATGCTACGCAATCATCAACTCAATAATGTGTATTTTCTAAATTGATATCCTTTTCAAAATAAAGCCCGATGGTAAACCACCGGGCTTTAAATTTTCAGGCCGACAGTATTTTATTACTGAATTATCAGTTTTTTGGTGCATCCATGTTTACCATCAGAGATTGTAATATAGTAAATCCCGGGCTCATACGACTCAACATTAAGCCCAATTGTATTTGCATCAGAACCGATCACATCCTGAATTAACACCTGATGCCCCTTCGTATCTCTGACCTCTAATTGAAGATCATCATTGAAAGCGTCCTTTTTCCACAAAGTGATTTCCACATCCGAAAAAGCCGGGTTTGGCGAAATGGCGGAAATATAAAATGGCTTGTAGGTTGCCTGGTTGATTGCGGGCGTAGCTGCTCCAGTGGTAAAAAAATCAATAATCGACACATTGTCAGGCCCGCCACCCCCTTCAGCAATTACTGCAATCTGTGCTTCGGATGAATAATCGAATTGTATGGGTGATGATGGCAATTCATAACCAAAGTTATCATGAATCAGCATGGCACTTTGTGCTTCGGTTGATGCAGTTAATACCAACGGCAGTCCATCAGGATCAAAATCCACCTGATATGGTGAACCATACTGCGGATAGGAAAATGAACTGAGGAATTCTCCGTTTTCAGGATTCACATTCCAAAGCACTTTCGAATCATTTAAATGAACTATTGTTGTTTCATCTTTTGCAGGATTATGTTTGAGCCTGATGGGTCCGCTGTTGCCGGCATTAAAAGTCCCGACAAGTGATGAATTTGCGCCGTCAACCTGGATAACGCTGTAAGTATTTCCTGAAAAATTAGCCACAATGGCATGGGTTCCATCGGCATTAAAATCTAGTTGAAGCGGAAAATCCCCCACATTTACTGTTGCCACAATTTCCTGCAATTCTGTATCAATCACCTTCACATTATCATCAAAGCTGGCAGCCACCAAAAGATACTCACCGGTTGGGCTTACCTTAACACCGCTGCGCACGCCATACGCCGACCAGTTTAACCCGATGATGCCTACCGGAATTATGGATTCGGTATAACTATTTTCGCCATCCAACTTTACAAAAGCCACTGTATTGCCTTTCAGGTTACCCACGTAGGCGTATGAATCATCCGGAGCGATACTGATCATCATGGGGCGCTGGCCGGTGCCTACTGTTGTAGCAATCTCATTGGTTGCCAGGTCAATAATTTTAATGGTATTCAAATCATACCCACCTACTATGGCCCATTGTGAATCATGGGTGATTTTCACTTCATATCCTGCTTCACCAATATCGATAACTGCATCAACCTCATAGGTTTCCAAATTAATGATCGATACCGTTCCTGACAAATTATTCACAACTACAGCTTTGCTGCCATCGTTTGCAACAGCAGCACGATAAGGCACATCACCTTCCGGGATTTCGCCGGAAGGCAACTGGCCTTTAAAATTCACAACCTGCGGATCATCAAATTCATAAAACGCTGGTCCTTCAAATCTGCCCGGATCAACACCTGCAGCCTGATAAGATACAGGCGAAACTGCGCCAAGATATTGTGAAATACCCCAGTAAGACCCGCGTACAATTTCCTGCTCAAAATCAAAAATTGAAAATCGATACTGACCGCTTACAGCAAATTGATGATCGTGTGTATTATCGCACCAAAAGGCCGTTTGTGTTACTGGAAAAAGCAAATAATCTTCCGTTTCAAATCGGATGAGTCCGGTCTGGTTTCCGTTTACGCCAAGAAATGCTTTACTCCCATCCGGGTTAACGGCAACTCCCCCACCCCAGACACCAACGTCAGAAAGGGTTACGGATGATTCAACCTCAAATTCAGTATAATTAATTTGATAAATTGTAGCCGGATTGGCAGATTCCACAACAACAAGTTTTTCTCCATCGCCTGAAAAATTAATTTCGGTGATGAACCCAAGATTCTCAATCTCATCCACAATGGATCCGGAGGCCAGGTCGAACTTAACAACCTTTGCATCAAAATCACTGGTGATGAGATACTGATCATCAGGACTAACCACATAGTCACGCCAGGTATAGTAAAACCGGCCACTGCCGGTAATCCAGCTGGCAGAACGCAAAGCCACAGGAAAACCATTGAAGCTTGATAGATGCGTCAGGTTTTCAAGGTCGATCACCTCCAAAACATCATCAATATCACAACCCACAAAAGCTTTTGTTCCATCATGGCTTACTTCAACAACTGCGGGTTGTTCGGCCGTTGGAAACCCGGCAACTACCTCAAAATTTTCGAGACTGATCACAAAAACTGAATCGGCAAAAACGCAGGGAATGATGGCATAATCGTCGGTACAGGCTACATCAACAGGGAAAAACCCAACATCAACATTGGCAACAGCCTCCAGTGTTTCAATATCAAAAACGGTAACATTGTTGGTGATGGCATTGGTTTGCAAAAGATAGGCCCCATCGCCTGAAT
>CAYNDN010000157.1:0-9428 GCA_964395075.1 uncultured Lentimicrobiaceae bacterium
CACCTGTCCCGGGCGGATTTGGATCACAGCAAATCGGTGGATCAGGCAGTATTCCTAATCCTCCAGGCCCCGGAGGCGGTACACAAATTGGTGGAAGTGGAGGGGGTGTGCCTAATCCTCCCGAACCAGGAGGCGGTACTCAAATTGGTGGTAGCGATACCATTCCGGAACCTCCAAACCCGGGCGGTGGAAGTGGCTACCCGATAGGTACTGCATTCCAAACACTAACCATACCGGCAGGATGGAGCGGTGTTTCAAGCCAGGTGATGCCCTACGTTGCAAGCCTTGACAGTATCTTTGAAGAAGACCTGATCAACGAAAACCTCGTTATTCTCCAAAACTTCAGCCGTATTTTCTGGCCAACCTTCAACATCAATACAATTGGTGACTGGAATGCAAAAGATGGTTATACCATCAAGATTATGGATGATACAGAAGTTGATATTATTGGCCTTGCAGAAGAAAATGATACGGTTGGTTTTGTTGCAGGCTGGAATTACTTACCAGTAATCAGTGCTTGCAATGTGCTCACCGAAGCATTGTTCAGCCAACTCGTTGCAAACAATCAACTGGTTATCGTTTACGAAATTGCCGGAAGCGGCGTTTACTGGCCTGCTCAGGGTATCAATACGTTACCTGTTCTTGAACGCGGCAAAGCTTATATGGTGAAGGTTGCCTCAGAGAGTGAAGTGAACTTTCCGGATTGCGATCCTTCTGAAACTTTCATCTTTCCTTCAACAACTTTCCCCGATATCCCGTGGCAACTTGTTAAGGGTACCCCTATCCAGAATTTCATGGTAATTCCTGAGCAATTCAGCGAAATACTTCATGAAGGAGATATCGTTGTTGCTTTAACAACAGAAGGAATTTGCGCCGGTGCAGTGGAAATCGAATCCGGATCAAACGCAATTGTGATGTTTGGCGATGACCCGACTACCCCAATTAAAGATGGTTTTGCCAATGGTGAATCCATAACGCTTGCTTTTTACCGACCTTCAACTGCTGAAGTTATCAGGCTTGCTTTTACCGTTGATGGCACCGGAACAACAACTTTTGGCATCAGGGAAATGTGGGAGATGCAAAATATGGAAATAGAAACATCAAAATAACTTACGATAAGCCTGTTTCAGATTGAGGCTATTAGAAGGAGAGTGTGCCGGACTTCCGGCATCTCTCTTTTTTCAGTTCATAAAAAGAAAAGAAATTTGTCATGAAAAGAATTTTATTGAGTGCCATCATTTTATTTATGGGGCTGATAAATTATGCCCAGGATTTATCGGTTGCCGTCGGGTCAGCATCCAGCGATGTAACCGGCGTTGAGGTGGAGATACCCTTTTATGTTTCTGGCTTTAGCGGCGATTATGCCGTTACTGCCATGGAATTTTATATTGATTTCGACAGCACCCTTGCCGATTTTGTTGAAGTTCGCAACATCTGGAGCGGAACGCAAACTTATGAGTGGTTTTTTACCCAACCGCCCACAAACCGGTTTGGCTGCAACTGGGTGCAGCAGCAATTGCAACCCATTGATATCCCCGACAGCACAAAACTATTTGATGTTGTTTTTTTCTACAAACAACCCGTGAATGTTCTGCTTGATGTTGATGAAGAACTCAGCGTGTTGGCTGATGATATGTTTCAGCAAATACCCAACGAGCTGATCAATTACTACAACGGCACCATACATTACGGCGGGTTTATCCCGGATACCGGCCTTGTGGAAATCATCCCTGCTGGTTATTTGTCATTCCCTGATACGATGTTTAACGTCCCTGTCCGCCTCACGGATTTTGATACGGAAAATGCTGCACTTTCAGCCATGGAGTTGCAGATTTCGTTTGATGAGGATATCATCAGGTACGAAAGTATTTTGAATTATAATCCCTTGCTACCGGAAAGCCAGTGGATTATTTCGGAACCTGGTTCCGGAAAGCTCCTGATGAGCTGGAGCGAACCTGCATCCAACAATGTGCAAATTCCCGATGAGACATTTATTTTCGAGATCGTTTTTAATGGTGTTTCAGGTGGAATTTCAGAAATAAAATTCGACTCGGTTAGTTGTTTATTTACCCATCAGCACAATGGAAATCTTGAAGAAATGTATTCCAATTTTGCTGATGGTGAAGCTGAAATTGTTTCGGTTCCTGATCCCGAGCCGGGTTCAATAAACTTTAATCCTAATATTTACGCTACATACATTGATTCAACTTTTACTGTTCCTGTTGAGATTCAGGGTTTTTCTAACGGCGAGTCCTCGCTCTTCAGTATGACCCTGGAAATAGCGTATGATGAAGCTGATCTTGAATTTCTTTCAGTAGATAATTTCAGTACCATCCTGCCCGGTGATGAATGGGAAATTTCAACTTCTGCCAATACCCTTTCGCTTACCTGGACTGATGCTGAAGGCTTAAACATCATCATCCCGGAAAATACCATCGCTTTCGAAGTTAGTTTCAAAGCACTTGAACTTGGCGGAACAACACTGAATTTTGATGCGGATGAAGGGGTTTTCCTGCATCAGTTTTATGATTATACACTCGAGTATACTGCTGCCTACAATTCAGCAAATATCCAGGTTTATGATGCTTCCATCCCCTTGCCGGGTTCAGTTTCAATTATTCCGAATACATACACTACCAACCCTGATTCAACAGTGACGTTGCCATTCGTACTTTCCGGATTTGGTGATGCAACTTCTTCGCTTTCTGATATTGAGCTTTACGTGGATTTTGGTGATGAGACTGTAAGTTATCTTTCGGCTGCAAACTTTTCGCCATTGCTTCCTGAAAGTGAGTGGAATATTACATATGATGATGCCAACAGCCGGATGGTTTGTGTTTGGGATGAGCCAAACGGCCAGAATGTTTCTATTCCGAATAGCACCACAATTTTTGAATTGTCATTCCAGGCTGATATGGTGGGCACTACAATGTTTGCTTTTGATTCTGCATCCTGCCTATATCTTCATGAGCTTTTGGGAGCGTATTTCGTACGTGCCGCCAATCACAGCGGTGCCACAGTTAATGTGGAGGAGCTTCCTCCTCCAACCCCTGGCCAGGTGGATATTGATCCTGATAGCTATATCACGTATCCTGACTCTCTGATTGCAGTGCCGATTGTACTGTCGGGATTTAACATCGCTGGCGACAATGATCTTTCGGATATTACACTGCTGCTTGATTTCGATAACTCAAAGCTGGAATATCAATCAGTACAAAACTTTGGCGCAATACTTCCGGAAAATGAATGGGACATATCCTATGATGCCGGCAACAGCCAGATGATTTGTATTTGGGAGGAACCATCAAACCAAAATGTTGTAATTCCGGATAGTGAAGTGATTTTTGAACTGGTTTTCAATACCATCGACCTGGGAGAAAGTACGCTTGAATTTGATGTGGAAGCCTGTGTTTTTATTCATATGATAAATGGAACCGAACAATTTGGGTCAGCAACATTTGGGGATGCATCAGTTACAAGTATTGAGCCTCCGTTACCAGATCCCGGCCTGGTTGGAATTGGACCCGGAACATTCGACTTGTACGTGGATTCATCCCTGAGTTTGCCGGTGATTATTTCCGGTTTTAGCGAACCTGTCGGAGCACTTTCTGATATCGGACTTTATATCGATTTTAACAGTGATTTTATCACCTATGAAACGGTTGAGAACTTCGGAACAATTCTTCCGGAAAATGAATGGGACATTTCATTTGATGAAGCAAATAGCCGCATGGTTTGTATCTGGGAACAGCCGCAAGGCGAAAATGTGCAGATTCCTGATGGTACAACAGTTTTCAATCTTGTATTTACCGGTGCTGCTGAAGGGACTACCGTGTTGGATTTTGATGATGAATCCTGTTCGTTCATCCACCAGCAATTCTCCGGCCCTGTGGAACTGGATGCCGATTTCCTCAATGCAACGGTTAGTGTTACACAGTTTGTGGTTCCCGGTTTGCCCAGGGTGAAAATAGAACCGCAATACATCGAGGAATTATCAGGTTTGGAAGTGGCTGTTGAAGTGGTGATTTTTGGATTTAACCTCGACACAACTTCGCTTACTGCCATTGAGTTTTATATCGATTTCGACAATACAGCCGTGGAGTTTTTGGGTGCCGATAACTTTAACGAACTGATGCCCGTGAACCAGTGGTTTTACTCAAATCCCGATCCGGGGTTGAGCCGTTTCTCATGCAACTGGGCTGAGCCCACCCTCAGCAATGTTTCGGTTCCCGATAGCACCACGCTTATGACACTGCATTTTAAGTGCCTTGAAAATGAAACCCCGCTTGCCTTCGACGATCCGCTTTGCCTTTTTGTACATATCGACGAGGAGTTTAACCTGATAGAATTGCCTGTGCAATATTTCGATGGTTATATCCAGGTGCTGCCAGATGCCATCCCGGAAGAGGAAACCGGAGAGCTGAACTGGCTCAGCGCCTCTTATGGTTCCATATTAATTGATGGTGTAACAGGGCACGCCAGGGTTTTTAATATTACAGGCCAGTTGGTTGCAGAGCGCAGGCTACTTGAAGGAACGAATTCCATAAATCTGAATCAGAAAGGTATTTATGTGGTTACCGTGATTACTGAAGACAAGCGATTGCTTAGTAAAAAAATATATATCCATTAATCCGAATTTGAATTTATGGTCTCAATCTAAATATTTATAAATCAGCTAAAATTATCAGCATGAAAAAAACTTTAATGTTTCTTATGGCCGTATTGATGGCAGGCACGGTCTTTTCGCAAAAGAAAATTGAATTTTCACCCGATGTTATCCGTGTTTCTCCGGGAGATACAGCTTATGCCCCCGTTGTACTTACCGGCTTTGGAACGGATACCACTTCATTGCTCGCCATGGAGTTTTACATCGAATTTGAAAACAATGTACTCACCTATCATTCGATCGAAAATCTTAATCCGTTATTTTCAGAAATTGACTGGTTGTTTTCCGATTCAGCTTTTACCAACAACAATGGAAGGCTTGCAGCCAACTGGGTTGAACCAACATTCCAAAATAACCTTATGATCCCGGATGGCACGGTACTTTTCGAGCTTATGTTCATTTATTCCAGCGGCGAATCGGTACTCGATTTCGACGAAAGTTCCAGCGTGTTTTCACATCTCAATCCGGATTTTACAACAACTGAGTTTTACCCGGAACACATCAACGGGCTGATTGCGGAGTTGCCCGAAGGAAATGACACATACTGGAATGGAACCGGATTTTGGTCGAATGGGGATAACTGGGATAACGGATTGCCAACCTCAATGTCCACAGCAACCATCGAGACCGGTGAATGTACAATCCAAACCGGGCTTGTTAGCTCAAAGACCCTGACTATTGATGCCGGAGCTACCTTGATCATCCTTCCTAATAAAGGCTTAACAGTAGATTCTTTGCTCACAAACAACGGTTTAATCCATGCGATTTCTGACGAAACAGGAACAGGTTCTCTCGTTGTGAATAACCTCGTAGAAGGTTCAGGGAACTATCAGATTGAAAGATACCTGGATGCTGAAACTGCCCATACCGTTGGTGCGCCGCTGGCAGGCACAAATGTTGACCTATTTGGCGGAGCCACAGTTAGCGAATGGGATGAAGCGACAGCATCATTTAACACCTTAGGTGCCGGAGCCTCGCTTCAGTCAGGAAAAGGATACCTGGTGGAGCTTCCTTCTGATAATACATACACTTTTGAGAGCACAACTGTTCATCAGGGCGAGGTTCCATTAAATCTTTCATACAGCTTTTCTGGCGATGAGGAACTCAAAGGGCTTAACCTGATCACCAACCCTTATCCTTCTGCAATAGCGTGGAACGACAACTGGACTTTGAATAATGTTGGCAAAGCAATCTACATCTGGCAGGGAACAAAATACCTGGTGTGGAACGGCTATATTGGAAACATAGAGAATGGTATCATACCGGCAATGCAGGGTTTTGTGGTAAGAGCCTATGCGGGAAGTCCTTCAGTAACTGTACCAAATAACGCCCGTTTACACAGTAGCCAGCCATACTATAAGGAAGTTGCACAGGATGATAATTTGCTCATCATTGAGTTTGGTGAAGTTGGCGAAGGTGAACAAGGCCCGGTGCAGGATTTGATTTGGTTCCACCTTACCGAGGGTGCCACTGAAGGTTTTGATCCGATGCACGATGCCTACAAGATCCCGAATGCTGAAGGATCAACCATGGCCTATTCGATGCTGAACAACAACAATAACCAGAAAATGGCAATTGATGTGCGCAATTTTGTGGATGGAAGTATTTCTTCTGTTCAAATGGGTTTTCGTGCTGCAACTACCGGAACATATTATCTGCGTCTTACAGGCATTGATTCGTTTGATGAAACGCTGCCATTTACCTTACAGGATTTAAACCCTGATCAGCAAAATGAAGTGGATATGCGTGCTGCAATTAATAACACCTACATTTTTTCAGCCAATCCGGGTGATGAAAAATCAAGGTTTATGCTGCATTTCTCCGGTGTTGGTATTGAGGAGTTTACAACAGAGCTTGGCCTTGAAGCTACCGTAGCAGGAAATATATTGAGAATTGCTAACTTACGTAATGATAATCGTATGGTAAATGTTGAGGTGTTTGATGTAATGGGCCGTAGCCTGGTTCAACTCCAAGATTTTGGTGAAAACAACATTGAAATTCAAATTGGCCATATTTCAGGTGTATTCTTAGTGAGCTTATCAACTGAAGATGGAGTAGTTACAGAGAAGTTTTTCAGATAGGAGGATTACATATTTTAAATTGAAAAGGGCAGGTAAAAAAACCTGCCCTTTCTTTTTGGTTGAATAATCCAAATGGCCGAGAATTATTCATTTAAAACTGATAAAACAACTGAAGAAAAACAAAATATATTACGAGGGTGAACTAAGCCATGTATTTTTCCAGGTTCTTTCGATACTCATAACTCTTAAGCCTTTTAAGCCCAAGTTCCTTTAATTGTTTGACACGCTCTTCTGAAATATTGAATTTTCGGCCTATGCTATAGGCTGAGTATTCCTGTGGTCCTGTTAGTCCGTAATAATATCTTAATATTTCTGCTTCCTTTCTTGGGATTCGGTCGAGGATTGCGTCCAATTCAATTTTCAATGACTCTTTGATGAGACCATCATCGGGACTGGGTAAACTGTTGTCTTCAATAATGTCACAAACTTTATGATCAGAAAATGCATCTAGGGGATCTTCCATTGAAACATTTTTCCTGCTGTTGAAAATCGCCAGTGAAACATCATGTTCATCCATATCTAAAGCCTCGGCAGTTTCTTCGAGTGAAGGTTTGCGGTAGTGCTCCTGCTCAAATTTTGAGTTTGCCTTTTGTATTTTTGCATTTGCCCATACCCTGCTTGTAGGTATTCTTATAATTTGGGATTTTTCTGCAATCGATCTGGAGATGGATTGCCGGATCCACCATACGGCATAAGTTATGAATTTAAAGCCTTTTGTCTCATCAAATTTACGTGCCGCTTCTATCAATCCGAAATTGCCTTCGCTGATTAAATCCGAAAGGCTTAGCCCAAGCGATTGGTATTTTTTGGCAATGGACACAACAAATCTCAGGTTAGCAAATATGAGCCTTGCCTTTGCATGTTCATCCCCCAACCGGATTTTTTTAATAAGCTCAACCTCTTCATCGGTGCTTATTGGTTCAAATTTATGGATGTCTTTTAAATAGAGCTTTGTTGAAATAGAGTCTTTCCTGGTAATTTCCCTGGTGATATAAAGCTTTTTCATTGAGGTAGAATAATGTTAATTCTTTCCCCAAAAGTCACCTTTAAAGGTTAATTGGTTATTAACTCATTATTATGGTATAATTAAATAACAATGCAATTTAAAGCCTTCATTAACAATAACTAAAAGTTAATTTAACATGGTTAAAATGTGTTAAATTTTACGGAAAGTTATCAAGTATCGGGCTGAACCTCTGTGGCCTTTATTTGGCTTACGAATGCACCCTTGCCAAAATATAAGTGCTTATATGTTTACATATTAATCACCCAAAACTACTGCCCATCACACCGCCATCCACGCTAATGGTTTGTCCGGTGATGTAACCCGAATGGGGAGAAAGCAGCCATGTAGCCGGAGATCAAAAATCATTCGCATAAGCCATACTGCCTGCTGAATAAAAGAGTTACCGGGTGAATCATTCACGGTTTGTTGATTACACCTGATGGCTGAGCAACAGGATTCGCAGGAGATCAGCGTAATTGTTTTTAATGGATGTTTTCTGTCCCTTTGTCAGGTCAACATCATTGTTCGGGAAGCCCGGAATCACTTTCTGAATCACATTTTCAAACTTGCGCGGATGTGCAGTAGCCAGAAATGTTCCCACTACTCCCGGAGCCATATATTTTTTTAGTGCCAAAAGCCCGACAGCTCCGTGGGGGTCCAGGATATATTTGTTTTTCCGGTAAGTTTCTTCAATCATTTCCAGGGTTTCCTTATCCGAATAAGTTGCTGATTTAATATCTCTGCTTAATGCTTCATGATCATGCCGGTAAAGGTGCATGATGCGCTCAAAATTGCTGGGAGCACCCACATCCATGGCATTGGAATACGTTTCAACAGATGGTCGTGGTTCATAGGATCCATTTTGCCAGTATTTGAAAAAGGTATCGTTGGCATTGTTTGCAGCAATAAATTGATGCACAGGAAGCCCCATCTTTTTTGCATACAATCCCGCAGTCAGGTTGCCGAAATTTCCGCTGGGAACAGACACCATCCATTTTCGGCCATTGAGGTCAGCTTTGATTTGCTTGTAGGCCAGGAAGTAATAAATCATTTGCGGCAGAAATCGCGCTGTGTTAATTGAGTTGGCACTGCTGATCTTTATTTTATTTTTTAATTGATCATCATTCAGCACCTGCTTGGCCAATGTCTGGCAATCATCAAACGTTCCATCCACTTCAAGTGCATGGATGTTACCGCCAAGACTTGTCATTTGGTATTCCTGAAAACGGCTGATTTTATTTTTGGGAAAGAGGATGTAAACCTCAACTCCTTCCACATTATGAAAGCCATGAGCTACCGCGCTTCCGGTGTCTCCGGATGTGGCAACGATCACTTTTATTGGCCGGGAGTCATCCGTAAATTCCGACATACAGCGGGCAATGAACCGGGCTCCAACATCCTTAAAAGCCATGGTAGGGCCATGAAACAGTTCCAGCACACTGATGCTTTCATCAAGCTTTGCCACAGGCGTTGGAAACGACAAGGTATCGCTAACTATGTTTTCCAGTACCTGCCTGCTTATTGAGGGTTCAACAAAAGGTGCCATTATTTCAGTGGCTATGTCATCGTCAGAAAGTTTGGTGATATCATGGTAAAATTCAGGAGGAAGGGAGGGAATGGATTCGGGGATAAAAAGGCCTTTTTGGGATGCCAATCCTCTGAGGGTAGCCTCCCT
>CAYNDN010000158.1:0-5952 GCA_964395075.1 uncultured Lentimicrobiaceae bacterium
GCTTAATCGAATTCAGCAAAGTCGAATGTGAGGGTAAATCGCAGGGTGTTTTCCAGCGGGTTTTGTTGTTCCAGCGGTATCAGGTATGAGAAATCCAAACCAAATACATTGTATTTTAACCCGGCACCGAGGGTGAAATACTTACGGTTTCCTTTATATTTATCTTCGTAGAAAAATCCACCACGAACGGCAAACACCTTGTTATACCAATACTCGGCTCCAACAGCGAAATAGAACTCCTGCATTTCTTCTCCAAAACCGTACGGTGCATCATACCAACTCTGCATCATTCCCTCAACAACAGAAACATCCGGGTCTTTGCCGCGTATGATCGATTCAGGCCCCGGATTAGGATTAGAAAGTGCTGTGGAATCATACTCTGGTTGTGTTGGAACCAATAATTTATTGATATCAAAATTAAAGGATAGCCTGTTGTAATCATCAAGATCCAAGGTTAAACGAGGGCCAATGCGAAAGTTGGTTGGAATAAAATCTTTTTCTGTGGTGGCATCCGAATAGGAAATTTTTGTACCTATATTTGAGATATTAATACCCAATGCAAATTCAGCGTATTCAAAATTCCTCCAATTCAATTCTTTTTGATGGTAAACAGCAATATCAGCAGCTACAGATTGCCCTGATTTGGTTTCTTGTCCTTGAACAGTCTGACCAAGTGTAAGGTTTGAATTAATATATCTGGCGGCAACAGCACCTGACCATGTATCGGAAAATTTTCGTGAGTAAGTAGCATCTACGGTAAATTCATTTGGCCGAAACACTCCCGTAGGGGTTCCTCGATTATCTGTAAAAGTTATATCTCCGAGGCTAAAATAACGAAGTGATGCTGCCACAGTTTGTTTATTATCCAAACGATAATAACCTGCAACATAAGCAAGGCCAATATCGCCAACAATAGCCCTTAACCATGGGCTATATGATGTTGCAAAACCTAATTTGGATTCGATAAATGCATATTTGGCAGGATTCCAGTGCATCGAACTGGCATCAGGAGTTGTGGCAACACCGGCATCTCCCATACCGCCGGCGCGTGCTTCAGGTGCTATTAATAAAAAAGGCACAGCCGTGGTAATGGTATTGATCTCACTTGTTTGTGAGTTTGCACTGTATGCAAACAGAACACATGCAGCTATTACTGCAATGGACTTTTTAATCATAAAGATTCTATTTACTTTGGTTAAAATTATGAGTGTAAACGGACATTCATTTTGAATATTGTTTACCCCCCTGAGCTGGTAGATTTAATTCATTCGCTGATTATCATTTTTTGTATTCGTTCGGTAGAATGGTTTTTCTCGTTTGTAACCTTCAAAGCATAAAAATAAACGCCAGGCAGCAATTTAGCTCCGCCTTCTGAATCACCCGCCCAATAAATCGGGTCAATTGCGTATCCGTTGGTAAACACCTTTTCGGGTCCAATTGTTCGCACATGCTGCCCGTAAAAATTATAAATTTCAATTTCTACGGTCATGTCGCCCTGAAATTGATTGTGGTTGAAAGTGAACCAGGTATGGCCGGAAAATGGATTGGGATAATTGTAAACTTCCATCAAATCAACGTCGATGCTGTCAGAAACTGTGAAAGTTAACGTGGCTGTGGATGAATTGTTAAACATATCCCAGGCTTTCAATTCCAGGGTATGATCTCCGTTTGAAAGGCCAAAAAACGGGAATACAATCGAACCGGAAGTATAGTCATCCATGGTTGGTTCAAATATGGTGTTAAGGTTCATGGCTTTGTAAGTATCGCCATTCATGGTAAGCATAATGTCATGGCCAATCCCGATTCCGGTAAAGTTAATTCCTGAAGGATCGGATAATTCGGCAAACAGAACCGGATTGGGGTTTATTTTGCTGGGAAGTGCAGTTTCAGGATCATTCAAATAAAGGTTTATTTCAGGGCCTGTCTGGTCAGCATTTGCATCCTGGTTTATGCCACCAATCACCAGCCCGTCAAAATAACCATTTGCGTCTTTCAGGCTGTCGGCAGCATAATAGCTCATTTTACCTGTACCATACTGGTACGAAATATCCCGTGGCAATACAAATGAAAACCTAAACCGACCATCTGTTACAGAAGCCTTTCCTTTGTACAGCACACTGTTTTGGGCTTCAAAATCAAACGGATAACTCCTGGGATCGTTACCCAAGGTTGTAACAATGATTGGTTTATCGTACAACACCGGAAAGATTGTTCCATTAAAATCACTGATCAGTTCACCTTCGTTCCTGTAACTTTCGATGTGTCCGGTTATCGTTAAATGTCCATTGGCATTGAGGGTGTCTTTAAATTGTTCAACAGGAACACCATTTATGGAGTCAGTCACCACCTTGTATCCCGGCAGGGCCAGTTTCAATGCCGGATTTCCGAGAAGTACAAAATTCCGGATATTGGTGTTTGAAGGTGTTTTTGAGAACATCATCAGATCGCCAAGCCTGGGAACATTTTCGGGGTAAGCCCTGAAAAGGGTATCGTAAAGCCGTTTATTGAGCAACAAGTTGGCAGATGCAAATGCCAGCCTGGTTGTAGTGTATAACGCTATTCCACCACCATTCGAATTTAAGAGAACCAACTCTCCTGCCGAGGTAAGCCCGGGGTTATCGAAACGGCTGAATTCGCAGGTAGCCGTAACAAAAACCGGCTGTGTATGCCAGTTGTCCCATGACAGGATGTCGCTGATCTGCACCACTTTTTCGTGCGCCAGCCCAAGCTCTCCGCCATGGCCGGTGTAGTTTACGATAAGTGTCCCTTCATTAACCTGCTTATTGATATCTGCATTCACGTCAGGGTAAGTGTGCCCGCTGGCTGAAGTTTCCTGGCGATAAGAATCAAGATAGATTTTATTGATGTTTATACACGAATTCTTTCGCTGAATGCGCGAAACCAAAATTGTATCGGCCTGATATAGGTGCAGGTTGTTGTCCTCATCATCAGCAATAAATGTGAGGCTGTTTCGCCAGTTGCCCTGGATTTCCGGGCTCATGCGCATATAATCTTCCACTTTGTCAACCATCAATTTAGCCTGCTCGGGGGTATTTACTGCAAACCGGCCAATGCCGAGATCGACATTTCCGGAAGCATCCTTGCCTTCTTCAGGATCCATCAAACCAAAATAATCATCGGTAACATAAGTTGAGGTGTACCACAATGACTGATTTGACTGGAATGTGGGAACAAAGGAAAGGTTATCATCCAGCCTGTCGAGCGGATCATAAGAACCATCACCAAACAGCAACAGGTATTTCAGTTTTCCTTCCGAACGTGTGTAAATCATTCTTGCAAAATCTCTGATTGCTGTAACATCCGGTGCACCTGAAGCAAATTCGTTGTAAATTTCAAACAGGTCGGCCACGATAACTTCCATACCATCCAGTTCCTCATGAAGTGCTTTCAGCCGTTGAGCCTGGTCGGCAAAATCAGGATGTGTTACAATGATAAAATCAGCTGATGATAAACCATGCAGATTTTGATTTTCGATGGTGCCTTCAAGATGAGGGGTTTTATAATCACTGCCATCAAACCCTATAAATTCGTGAAGGTGATCCATGGCCATGGTGAATTTTGTGATTTCACCTTCCTGAAATGTCACAATCTCATTTGCAAAATGCGGATCGGTGACATCCCAAATCCTGAAATTTTCGTTGGTGCCATCTATGCTGAATTCAACAGGTGATCCATTGGCATGGGCGTGGATATTACGAAAACCAAACTGATTCCCGTGAAATGTCAGGTGGCTCATTACATTAAGCTGAAGGTAATTTAACCAGCCGATAGCGTCAACTCCTTCCTTGTTATTGAGCCTTAGCTTTACGGTAATATCTGAGGTGTTATCTGCCAAAAACCATTTGGATTCACTGGATGGATTGGCAAATTTAGTGATGGAGTTTGCCGGTATGGCACTCACATTATCAGTGAAAACAGAATCCTGGTTAACGAAAGCCGAAAAAGAACTGATGGAGGTGGACCGGGCGGCAAAATCGCCTTCAATATTTATTTCTTTGTTAATATCCCTGTTGGGGAAAGGAAAAAAGAATTCTCTTTCCTTCATCTCATTAAACTCTTCACCATACCACTGAGCCCCGGATTTTATCAGGCTCTTTTCGTTAAGTTCATGAACAGCGTAATCATGATAGGTAGTGAAGATTTTCTCCGCGATTAAACCCGTTTGTTGTATTGACAGAACGCGCCTGCCCGGCTCATCGCCAATGGTGATGAAATAAAAATTACGGTCGGTGTATAGATTTTTGGTATGCAAAAACACTTCATCAGGCTCATCTGCTCTCCAATCGTGCGGCGACTCACCATAAAACAGAAAATAGTCTCCCTGGTCAAAAGTTCCGTCTCCACCATCAAAAACCATGATGGCGTTTTCAACCAGGTCATCATCTCTGGGGTCGGCGTTGCGCTGTGGCAGCATCCCGCCACCGTTTCCATACAGGCCGATATAATCCGATTGCAGTCCCGACATATCCATGCCCAGTTCATTTAAATCGTTCCACGTTACCTTGAATATGCCTGTTTCCATCACACTGATTTTAAACCAATCGCCGGAAGCCAAGACAGATGTCTCGGCAAATTCATAGTTTCCACCTTCAACAGTAGTCAAATTTCCCGGCACTGCCTTTTTTTCCAGATTAAAAGAAATCAGTTTTTCATATTGATCAGTGTCAGCATTGTATCTTATGGGCAATAGTTTAAAGTATAGTTTTTTATTTCCCCGAACAATTGCTACCTCGGTTTCCCATTTTATTTCATCAGCAACCATGTTGATATCTTCAATGTCTCCGGGCAGGATGTTTAATGGGGCAAAGACCGGATTAACAATCTCAAAATGGAATTCCAAACCCGCTGCCGGCAAACTTATTTTTTGAAAGTAAACGGGCAACAATCCCCAGATGTCAGAGTTTGTTGCACCAACAAAACTGAGGGTTTTTATTTCGGAGCCATTAATTGTTTCTGTTCGAACATCCTGCCACTGAAGCTTAACTTCGGTTGTTTGTGGCAGAGCAATCAATGATGTCATCAGAATCGCAAAGAGGAATGCGAGTTTATGTGGTATTTTTATTTTCATTTCTTATGTAGTTACCTGTTCAGTTCAGATGATAAAGTTCCTGATTTAGTAGATTTAAATTTTCAGTTTTAGCGGGCAATCACAAGTTTTTTCACTGCTGATGTAGTATATCCCTGCTCGTTGCGCAGTTGTACACGATAAATATAAATGCCTCCGTCAAGATAATTCCCGTTAGATGCAGTTCCGTCCCAACGAATCGGGTTTGCGTAAAAACCGCCGCTAACATTATATTGCTGGAGCACAGTAACCAGCCTTCCACTCAAGTCAAAAATCTCGATTTCCACGTCAACAGTTTCACTGGCCTGGTTGTGGTTATACTCAAACCAGGTTTCATACACAAAAGGATTTGGCCTGTTGTAGGCGTTGTTGATGACGATCTGGTCGCGATCCACTACTACAAATTTCAGTGAAGCTTCAGAAGAATTATTATAAACATCCCAAATCCTGAAAGTTACTTCATGCTCTCCCGGTTCCAGGTTACTGAAAGGGTACTTCACTGTTCCGCTTTGGTAGCCTTTTAAATCAGACTCATAGAAATCGTTTAGCTTATAGGGCTTATCCATATTGCCATTCAGGACGGCAGAAATATCATGGCCAATGCTGTTTCCTACCGTATTAATTCCACTTTCGTCGTAAACCCTTGCATACAAAACCGGATTTTCGTGCGTGATATCACCACTACGGAAAGTGGTATCATTCATATAGAGTTGAATTTCGGGACCCTTATTATCCACAGCCGTCTCATTGTTGTATCCACCAATCAAAATATCCATGTCGTAGCCACTGGCATCCACCGCGCCATTGTGGGCATAATAGCTGATTTTACCCTGCCCGTAGTTGTAGGCAATATCTTTGGGCACGAT
>CAYNDN010000158.1:5962-9416 GCA_964395075.1 uncultured Lentimicrobiaceae bacterium
AGAATGAAAATTCACCATCTGTTACACTGGTTAAACCGCTATAGATTGTATTTTTTCGGAGCAAAAAGGTTCGTGGCGAGCTTGTAGTATCCTGACCCAGGGTGGTAACTTCTGATTCCTTATCGTAAACTGTGGACTTTAACTGCCCGTTAAAATCCTTCACATGTGTTCCTGCCAGGTCGGTAACCATACCTTCGATGGTTACCCTGGATAAGGCCTGTATGGTATCAGAATCGACGGTTGACCCAGATTGACTAACAGAGACTGTCGTAACCCGGTAGGTCGGATAGGCAATTTTTAATGCAGGATCGCCGAGGAGTACAAATTTTTTATCGTTGGTAGAGGAGGTGCTTTCAAGTTTCGCCAGCCTGATCAAGTCGCCCATGGCATAATGTTCACCATTTTCTTTTTCGAAAGCATATTTATAAAAGCCGCGGTTGAGGAACAGGTTTGATCCGCCAAAAGTTGCTCTTGCTGTTGTGAAGAGCGAAATCCCTCCACCATCGGGGTTAAGAAAAACATACTCTCCTGCAGAAATTCTTTCAGGATCATCGTATCGGGCAAACTCACAGGTTGCAGTAATAAAAACGGATAATTTATCGAAGTTAGCCCATTCGTTGATGTCAGGAATTTCCAGGATACGTTCGTGTGCCCAGCCTACTTCACCGCCATGCCCGGTATAATTCATGATCAAAGTTCCTTTTTCGATACTCGAATTAATTGCTTCATTTACTTCAGGATAACGCTGCCCGCCTGAGGTGGCTTCCTGTGTATAGGCATCCAAATAAATTTTGTCAACATTATAGATGGGATAGTTGGTATCCATAAAAGTTGCCAGTTGTTCAGCCTGATTTAAATGGGTATTGCCATCTTCATCATCAGCAACAAAAGTAACAACGTTTCGCCAGTCGCCCAGTGAGTTTGACGACATTGCGTAGTGCAAAACTTTGTCAACAGCGTTTGTGGCTTCTTCGGGAGTAGCAACCACAAAGCGACCGATACCAATATCCAACAGATCAGAATTATCGGCTCCTTCATCCGGGTCCAAAAACCCAAAATAGTCATCCGTTGCATAGGAATTGATATAGTGCAATGAATTTGGCGATTCGTAGGTTGGGATAAAGTTGGTGTTGTTTTCCAGGCGGTCTTTAAAATCGTAGGATGCATCCCCAAACAACAGCAGGTATCTTGGCATCACATCACCCATCTGGCCACGTTCATAAAACATACGCATCATATCCTTTATCGCCGTAATATCCTGTGCTCCGGATGAAAACTCGTTGTAAACCTGTTCCGGTGTTACCACCAATACTGTGAGATTTGAATGATCCCGGTGGAAATCCGCAAGCCTGTTGGCCTCAGCAAGAAAATCAGGATGCGAAATAATTACATATTCGATATTTCGTTTTGCATGCAAATTTTGGTTGGCAATCTCTTTATCGAATTCTGCAGACAAATATTCCGAGCCATCAAAAGCGATAAATTCCCTGAGAATATCTGTTTTAAACCTGAACGTTGACTGGTTTCCTGAATTTGAAGCCTGCACTTTCTTCACATTATGCTGCGAGGTAACTTCCCAAATTGTAATTCCCGATCCGGCACCACTCAGGTTAAACTGGGTAACATTACCATCACCTGCCGAAGCTAAATTCCTGAAACCCATTTGAGAGCCGGAAAACGCAAGGTTCCGGGTTACATTAAACCTGATATAATCCAGCCATGCGGTTGAACTGTTGGTTGATTTATTGTATTTCAGGTTAAGGTTCAACTGACCGGTATTCAAATTCAGCTTCTCTGTAATTACCTCACCTCGGGCATACCAGCCATTTGCATCTTCAGGAGTTGGTGAAATCTGCATTGAACCAACAATGTCATCATTCAGTGAAACGGCAAAAGTACTCGAAAGGGTTGATTTGGCAGCAGCACGAATTTCTAAATAATGCTCTGCAGAAGTATCCAGGTTTGGAAAACTGAAATCGAAGTCATAAGAGGTTTGCAGGTCGAAAATTTCGCCCAACCATCTGCGCCCCGAACCAATTATATTATACAAATCATTTTCGTGGAGGGCATAATCATGAAATACATTTGCAGTAAAGTTGGCCTGCTCGGTTGTTGACGCTACATTTTCGATTCTTTTGCCCTGACCTGGTTTTGTGGTCAGGAAATAAAAAGTGTAGTCAGAATAAATATTTTTAACATGTTCAAAGGCGTCATAGCTTGTGTTGGGATACCAGGCGGTGGGCGATTCGCCATAAAAAAGAATATAGTCGCCCTGGTTAAAAACATTGTCGCCGCCATCAACAACCTGGATGGCATTTTCGAGCAGGTCATCCGGCCGGTAATCGGCATTGGCCTCAGGGAGAATTCCACCTCCATTGCCGTAGAGCCTGATAGTTGATGAACTCACGCCGCTAAACGGGATGCCCATAGCTTCTATTTGATCATGTGTTAGCTTGTAAATGCCGGTTTCCTGCACTTTGATGCAATACCAGTTTCCTGATGCAAGCACTGAATTGTCAGCATAAGAACGGATTTCTGTACCCGATTTCAACTGGCCGGATGATTCAACTTCAAGATCAAAACTCAGGAGCTTTTCATATTTACCTGTTTCCGGATTTACTCTGAGGGGCAAAAATGAAACTATGGCAAACGATTGATTTCGTGCTGTTGCAACTTTCGTTGTGGTTTCTATTGTGGTTTGGATTTCGGTGGGATTATCCAACAAAAAAATTTCATCAGCCAACAGTTGGGTAAAAATTTCATTTTTGAGGGTAGCTTTGGCATCACCGGTGTTTGCACCAAGCCTTATTTTGGTTTGAAACCATGGATTTTGGCCCTGACCATGATCGTAAATTGCACCATCAAAATGAAGCCCCGGATTTGCGCCTGTAGTCCGTTTATTCCAGGTAATTTCTTGTTTTGTGGTTACCGGAGTTGCAAAAAGTGTGAGTGTAGTGAGTGCTAAAATGAGTGTCAGAAAATTGTATTTCATTGATTGTTATGTTAATAACTATAATTTCAAAACATCAAAAATATCAGGTTGTTCATCCATGTGTATGTTTCCTGAATAGTTATAGTTGAGCGTTTATGATACCATATTAAAAATGAGTTTCTGAAAAACGAAACATCTCCATTGATATTGCCGCCGTTTTGGGAGTGCAAATCCTACTGAAAAATTTCTATTTTTTTGCAAAAAACGAAAGTATTGTTCAAATACCACTCCACACTTTTCCGGCACGAAAAATAACTGCCTCATTAAAGAGTTATTAATCAGACAAAAGGTTGCGTATCGAGTTGCCCGATTATGATTGAAAATAATCTTAAAATATTTGTTATCCTTCTGGTATTAAGGCTGTTTATTACCGAAACGAATGCGCAGGATTACACATATTCTCAATTTTACGCTAATCCGCTTTACCTTAATCCTGCAATGGCAGGTTCAGAATATTGTCCA
>CAYNDN010000159.1:0-722 GCA_964395075.1 uncultured Lentimicrobiaceae bacterium
CAGGCTGGAATGCGACCAGTGCAACTGGCTACCCACGTGCAAAAACTGCGACGTAACGCTCATTTATCACAAATACAACAACCAGCTCAAATGCCACTACTGCGGCTATTCCACCCGCGTGCCGGAACGCTGCCCTGAGTGCGGCTTCACCGGCATCACCATGAAAGGTTTTGGCACCGAGAAAATTGAAGACGACCTGGCCATCTTTTTCCCCAAAGCCAGTATCCAGCGCATGGACCTGGACACCACCCGTTCAAAAAATGCCTACCAAAAAATTATCTCCGATTTTGAAGAATGCCGCATCGATATTTTGGTGGGCACACAAATGGTAACCAAAGGCCTGGACTTCGACAATGTGAGCATCGTGGGCATCCTTAATGCCGACAACCTCATCAGCTACCCCGATTTCCGGTCGTTCGAGCGGAGTTTCCAGATGATGGCACAGGTATCGGGACGGGCTGGTCGAAAAGCAAAACGCGGAAAAGTAATCATCCAGACCTACAACCCTTACCATGCGGTGATCCAATACGTGATCGACAACAATTATGAGTATATGTTCCGCAGCCAGGTGCAGGAGCGCAGGCTGTTTAAGTACCCGCCCTACTTCAGGATGATTGAGCTGCAGCTGCAACACAAAGACCCCAATTTTGTAAATGCTGCCGCCAACGACTTGGCCAACGCTTTAAAGAAAGAATATGGCAAGCGCATCCTTGGGCCGGAGT
>CAYNDN010000159.1:732-9410 GCA_964395075.1 uncultured Lentimicrobiaceae bacterium
GGAGTTCCCCATCGTTTCACGCATCAAAAACCTGTATCTGAAAAACATCCTCATAAAGCTGGAAAAATCAGAAAAGACAGCTCCGATGAAACGCAGGATTGCTGAGATACTCGACTGGTTTCGCACACAAAGCCGGCACAAAGCAGCCAGGGTGGTGGTGGATGTAGATCCGGTTTAGATGGGTTTACCAAAAATCTTCAACCTTTACGAAATCATAATGTTAATTCAAAGACTTAAAAGATATCAACAACAAAACATTCGTAATACGCTTGTTTTTAATTCTTTATGATTTTAGTGTTGAAATTTGCCAATTTATTTATCTATGAACTTCTGAGATTGTATTTACTTTTAACTTAACACATAATGAATGTAGCTATGAATTGGCGAAAAATAAGAAACATTCCAACAGGTGTATGGACCCATGTTTATGGTTCTGCAGGTCTTATTGGCTTGGTTGCATCAATTATAGTCACGATAAAAACATTCAATTCTACAAGTGAAAATGGCCTTGAAAATGTAGTGATTATTTTAAGCATTTCACTTTTTTTAGTTTACAGTTCATTTATCCTTTCATCATTGTACTATATTAATGAAAGAAAAAAATACTATAACTATCCATTAGAAAGTACGTGAATTGGAGGAAGAAGTATTAAAATCACAACAAATACATCAAGTTCAGTCTGAATGCTTACATACTATTAACCATTATTACAGAAATATTGCAGCCGAGTTAGATTATTTTACTAATTGCAAAGTTGAAGAAAAAACTGAATTCGTTTCTGACATCTTAAAGAAAACGGAGTACTTCATGATTAATTCAACAGCTAGTTTACAGCAATACTTTTCTGAGGTATCTGGTTCCCAATGCGCAATAACAATTAAGCAATTATCTCCAGATGGTAGACTCGTAAAGACTTTTTTTCGTGATCCGGTTAACTTAAAAAAAAGGCGAAATTTTGAAAGCTATTACTCAGATTGTCAAGACTATCCAGTTGACAGCAATACTGCATTTGAATTAATACTAAGTGATGAGTATGCTAATGTTTACTTCGCCTCCGATGATTTGCAAGAATTGTATGATGAATTCCAATATAAAAATTCAAATGATCGATGGAGACAATTATACAATGCCACCATAGTCGTACCAATATCCATTGTTGAGGGTCAATACGATAGAAGTGTTTTAGGTTTTCTTGCTGTTGATAATTTAGATGGTAATCTTGCAAGTAAAGCTAATGTTGAATTATTATTTGCTGTAGGTGATCTATTTTATGCTTTCTTTGTTAAACTTGGAGAATTATATAGTTTTGCAAAGAAAATTGATGAAAAAGGGGAAATAGATTCTTTAGTAGAGAAATACTACTGTTGGAATTCTGATGTTTAATGTTAAAACAATGAATATGACTTCAGCTGTCAAAGAAAAAAAGCACTTTCCTGGTTTTAGAGTTAGCAAAAGGAATGCTAATCGATTTTTATCCACAAGTGTTACTAGATTTCCAAGGCTTGGAACATCTGTTATTAAAGTTCAACGAGCCAAACCTATTGTTGTAACAATCAGGAAAAAAGCTTAAAGTCAAACTTAAACAAATTATTAATTGGTCAAACAAAATGTTAGTGACCTTGCATTTTTACCCCTAATATTTATCTAAACTTTCTTTCTTACTTTAGAATTTTTACGTTATAAATATTTGATTATTAGCTTTTTGATAATCTGCTTATAGGAAAGGTTCCCCCATCATATCACATATAAAAAACCTGTACCTAAAGAATATCCTGATAAAACTGGAAAAATCAGAAAAGACCGCTCCGATGAAGCTCAGGATTGCAGTAATTTTAGACTGGTTTCATACCCAAAGCCAGTTTAAGGCCGCAAGGGTGGTGGATGTGGATTCGGTTTAAATTAAACTTGGCTATGAAAATTAATTCAAACTGAAAAGGCACCCACTAAACATCTTCAATAAACCTAGTTTCATCAATCTCATTTGCATTTTGCCATTCGACATCAAAAATTTCTCTCAGTTCTTGCTCTTCATCATTTTTTATTTGACTGATTGAAGTAATTGTTTTTGCTGCATCCTTAATTGAGGGTCCAAGTACTCAAACTTCAGAGTCAAATATCAAAAATCTGTCATGTGAATTTCTCGATGACCTAATATATAAATGAATATTTTGGTATTGAAGTCTAAACTTTCTTGCAGCAAGTACTAAGGATTGAAGGTCTCTATTGTTTCTATTTTCCTTAAATATGATTTTCAATTCTGTAATCAAGTCTATTTTTCCATGACTATGAATATATTGCAATATTTCATCATTTGCGTAATTATCCCAAAACCAAATCTTACCCTGAGCTCTTTTTAGTATTTTCGAAAGTGTTTCATAAAAACTGAACTGACTATTCTTCTTAAATACAAACTGTGATTTTATTGGTAACTTAAACTCTCCTTCTAATTCTTTTAGTATTGAATTGGCAATGTTGCTGTATTCTAAATTAGAATTCGCTATTCTTTCAATAGGATGTGGATACTTTGATATAATCGCTCTTGCATTTTCATTGAATTTTATAATGTAGCTAAGTGCGTATAAAATTGGGAGTTTTGCCATTGACCCAGTTTTCTCAAGAGATTCTAACATTACTTCTGTGAAGGTTTTGCCTATAAAACGCTTCGTGTTATTTCTAATTGACAAGAATATCTCCAACTCTTGCATATTTAACGATTTAAGAAACCCGTCTAAATGAATCAGATCATCTGGCATATATTGACTTCGAATATATTGACCATTAATGTAATGTTCAAATTCCCTCACTAAATGTGATGGTAATTTATCTCTTAATTCTTGGTTTTTTCCCCAATTCACATTGCCATTCATACATTTTTATTTTTTAGTGAACAAATTTTGGATCGTTTACAAAAATAAATTTCTAATTTCAATTAATTCTGGTAAAATATTAACAATCTGTCTGTTTATTAAACAAACCTCCTAAACAAAATCCCTCACGCCCTGTTTGATGCTAAAACAAATCTTTCATGGACACAAAGAAAAAAGCCGGACGTTACGCAAGAATCTATAAGCAACTTACAGAACTGCTCAAAGCCACTGAAGATACGGAAGCACGCATGGCAACAATCGCTGCAGTGATGCATCACAAAATGGAATATTTCTTCTGGACCGGATTTTACTGCCTGGCCGAAAATGGTGAACTTACCGTGCGCACATACCAGGGGCCGGTGGCCTGCCAGGTACTGCAAAAGGATACCGGCGTTTGCTGGACCGGCATCAACCAGCAGAAAACCATCGTGGTAGAAAATGTGCATGATTTCCCCGGGCATATTGCCTGCGATGCGCGCTCCAATTCCGAGATTGTGGTACCTGTGAGAAATAAGGCAGGAGAAATATTTGGTGTACTGGATGTTGACAGCAAGGAACCTGCCGCTTTCGACCAGACTGATGCGGAGTGGTTGGAGAAGATTGTTCGCCTTATCTAAGTAGTGTCCGTCTATAAAGTCCAACTTCTTCGTTATTGCTCAAAATCCAAATCCTCGAATACCTTAGTATGCTGTGGTTTGAATTTTTCTCACGCCTCGAATTTGAACTTTACAGAGCAAACAAGTGACATTTGGGGCAGACATTAACTGGTTTTTTAGTCCGGTCTTAGCCTCAGCTATGGCCATCCACTTGTAAATATACTGTTACCTAATTTTTCTCTGTAATTTGCCTCGATCAACACCATGCTCAGCAATTTTGTTTTGTGAAAAAATCAGCAATCATTTGCTGCCGTAAAAGTTGGCAGAGGTGGTTTTGGTTGGAGGTAAAATCCCCCTTAACAAAAAAGGCTGCCCGGTGTTTCGGGCAGCCTTTTCGTATTAAAGAAGAATCAAAAGTTACTTCTTGATGATCCTTTCAATTTTAAGCATATCTGTACCCTCAAGTTTGATGAGGTACACACCGCTGCCCAGGCCGGAAATATCCACCTGGTTGCGTAGTTCGTTCAGCTCGCCTTCCCATACAGTGTGGCCTTTCACATCATAGATGGTGGCTTCAACCGGACTGGCAATGTCAAAGTCAATAAACAACTTGTCGGTTGCAGGGTTCGGATATATCAACACCTCGGATGCACCGCCTTCTATAATTCCGGTGGCACTGATCTTAAGGTCGCTGATTACTGAAAGGCCGTTGCTGTAGAATAATCCGTCATGTTGTGGGAAATCCACATTGTAAACAGCCTGCAGCCCGTATTCCTTCTCCGTGCTTGTGATGAATACCCTGAAGCTGATGTTTTCTCCTTCCACAAAACCGTCCTTCTCAGTGGTTACAGGATCGTCGCCAAACAAGGTGATCGCGGTGTTTGATCCTTCCCATAAGGCAATACCGTAGCAGTTTCCATCTGCGTCAAATGCACCCACCAGGTCGCCCTGTTTGAGCAGGCTTTCGCCGATGGCGATTTGCGGAATGCCAACTGCGTGTGTTACCGGTGAAGTATTGAAACTGTTCCACGGCATATAATCGATGGTTTCAAAAATGGATCTCTGTGAATTTTGCGGTTCGTAGATCGATTCAGGTGTACATTCGGGGAAGTTGATTGTTCCCTGTGTGTTCATCATCACCTGGTAAGCTTTGCCCGGATCGAGGCTGCCGAGGTTGTTGATGTTCATGCCCGGCCAGTACACGCGCCATCCGGCGATCTCCTTAACTATCATCAGGTCGCTACCGCTGAACAGGTCTTCAACATCCACAAGGCATTCGCTGAGTACCGGAATCATAGTCCAGCCATTGCTCAGGTTCAGCGAGCTATTTGCTGATCTTGCCCCGGCAATGGTTACATCGGTTGATGCATCCATTTTAATGCTATAGCCTTCTAAGTAATTCCAGTTGCCCATGGTGTTGATGTTTTGTCCGGGCCAGAATATGCCGGTCTGCGATTGCAGGATCACCATATCATTCAGCACCTTGTCAAACATCACTTCCGGATCAGTATCCTGCGGATCAACCCATGAAGAGATTCCTGACCAGCCTGCATTCAATGCAACATCCTGGCAGTGGTTGATGGTGAGGGTGATCACATCGCTGGTTTCCAGCGTACATGGGATCAAAGGCTGTGCGGTGAGCGTGAGGTCAACGGTGCCATTGTCGATGTCGGAATCACCCGGATAATAGGTGGCCGCCAAATTTGAGGCATCATCAAAGGTGCCATCGCCGGAGGTGCTCCATGTTGTTCCGTCACCATGTTGTACATCACCGTTGAGCACGAAACCTTCATCATGGCATGTCGAGGCGTCAACACCGGCATCTGCCGTCGGCAATACCTGGGTGCTGATGGTTACCGTTGAAATGGCTTCCGCGACACATGGTGCGGTGGGTGATGCTGTAAGGGAAAGATCAACGGTTCCATTGAGGATATCATTTGCGCCGGGTGTATAAACCGGGTTGAGTGCTTGTGCATCATCGAAGTTTCCATCGCCGGAAGTGCTCCAGCTAAATGTGGCGGCATTTTCTACCGATCCGGAAAGTTCAACTGACTGATCTTCGCAAATGGTAGCATCAGCACCAGCATTTGCGGCAGGCAGTGCTGTGATTTCCAGATCCATGGTTGAGGTAACTGCTGACAAGCAAGGTGCAATAGGTTGTGCAACGAGGCTCAGTATAACTACGCCTGAGTCGATATCTCCTGCTCCCGGCGTATAAGTCGCATTCAGGTCGTTTGCATTGTCAAAGATTCCGTCTCCTGAAGTCTGCCATTCAAATCCACCTGCATTTTCAACTGACCCCGAAAGCTGATGGCTGCCATCTTCGCAAATGGTGGCATCAGCTCCGGCATCGGCAGTTGGTGTGCCCTGAATGGTTACAGTTATCGAAGTTAGATCTCCGGAAACACAAGGTGCCTTCGGCAGGGCTGACAGTGAAATCTGAACCGTTCCGTCCAGGATATCCTGCGGGCCGGGCATATATTTGGATGTGAGCGACTGCGGGCTGGTAAAGGTTCCGTCTCCATTGGTGAGCCATACAAACGATCCGGTGTTTTCAACCACGCCACTGAGCTGGAGTGATTGATCTGCGCATATTGTTGCATCAGTGCCGGCATCGGATATTGGAAGCTTCTGAAATGTGAGCATCAATGATGATATTGCACTGGTTGTGCAGGAGTTTTCAGGTTCTGCTGTAAGGGAAAGTTCAACAAACCCATTTTGCAGGTCTGAAAATCCTGGTGTGTAAACCGGGTTTGTTATAAAGGCATCACTAAACAGTCCGTCTCCTGAGGTTGCCCATTCAAAAGTTTCTGTATAGAATACACCTCCCAGCAACTGATGAACCTGATTTTCGCATACGGTGGCATCATCGCCTGCATCAGCAAACGGAAGTTTGTCGATGCTAACGGTAACATAAGAGAATGCAGGGAAGAAGCATGGTTCGGTGGCTGTGGCGTAGGTAATAAACGATACCATACCGTTGGCAATGTCTTCGTCACCAAACTCGTAATGCAGTGTAAGTGCGTTCTGTCCTGAAAATGTTCCGTCACCAAAAGCCAGCCATGTGATGTCGCTGTAGTTGCTTGCGGTTGCCACCAGGTCGATTGCTTCATCCTGGCAAACTGTGAAGTCTTCACCCGAATAAACCGATGGTGCCTGTTGAATCGTTAACAGCATTGTGGATGAATCGGCGAGCGTACATGGGGCCATGGGCTGAACTATCAGTGAAAGCTCAACTTCACTGTTCTGAATATCCTGTGGTCCCGGAGTGTAAACAGGTGTGAGCACTTTAGCATTGCTGAAAGCACCATCCCCGTTGCTCACCCACGTATAGTCGGCGGCATTGGTAACCTGCCCAAAGAGCTGGTGCGCAGTGCCTTCACAAATAATTGCATCATCACCGGCATCAGCTTCCACAAGATTTGAAATGGATAAACTCATGGTTGATACAGCCGCTAAAGCACAATCATTTAATGGTTGTGCAGTAATGGTAAGCTGAACGTTTCCGGCATTGTAATCGGCCTGGCTTGGTGTATAAACCGGAGTGGCCGATTGGGGATCGTTAAAAGTACCCGTACCGCTGGTTTCCCACGCGATGGAGGTGGCATTTTCAACAGAACCATCCAGCTGATAGGTGTCGCCTATACAAATCGAAGCATCATCGCCGGCATCTGCAATTGGCAATGGTATCTGGCATACACCCCATTCAACCGTCTGATCCTGGAAACCACTTTGCCCGTTCTCACCCTGGATTTCTGAAACCCTGAAAGTAAGTTCGTAGAATCCGTCTCCTGTTGTTAAAGGTGCAAGACCGCTGATCTTAAACAGGACATCGTTGAAGCTTTCGGAAGTGATGGTGAGTGATCCTGTTGGGATTTCATTCCCGTCCTCGTCTTCCAGCACCAGCTGATCAGTAGTGAATGTGTTAACATTGATCGGCATATTGAACAGCACCAGCAGGGTATCAATCGGCTCCCCGGCATCTTCGGGCAATCCAAAGAAATAGTCGATGGCAGGGGTGGCGATGGTTTGCAGCCATCCTACCTGCACGCCTGATGCACCATAGTTACCCACGAGATCGGCAACTCCGGCCGCCTGCACCTGAAGTGTGTAATATCCGTTGGGGCTGGTTTTATCCGAAATGTCCACATCATAAGTTGAGTCGTTCACCGGTGTAATCACTACAAGGCTGTCCATCAGGTTCGGGCCTCCCTGGTTTTTCAGGGTCATGTCCTCATAAGTAAATGTTGATGGCTCGATGGGCTCACTAAAAACAACTTCCACATTTTCCAGCGAATAATCGATGGGTGCATCAGGAATGTTATTGATGGCAATAACCTCCGGAACATCTTGGTCGATTGGTTCAAACACAATGGTGTAGGTAGCCGGCGACATATCGCTGAATGTATCCGTAAAGTGCATCTTATTTTCGTAGATGGGTTCGCCGCCATCAGGTATCGTGCTGTAGGTGAGCCAGACGTTGGTTATTGGAATTTCCTGGCCATCATCGCGGGTTATACTCACAATGCGATACAATCCATCACCGGGATCATCCACTTTGGTGTAGTTCCAGCCTTCCGCCGATGGTGTTACGGTAAGTTCGCAAACGGTGTCTGAAAGCGTGAGCGGCGCATCTACCGAGGCATCACCGGCCTGGAATACTTCAGCAACAATGCCATTTGAATAGTAAAGTGCATCGGGCAGGTCGTCCACATCCGGGATGTCGTTTACGAGGAAGTCGCCAATGCTGTCGTTAAAGGTGCCATAAACAGTTACGCCTTTTATCAATTCATGAATAGCAACTTCGCTGATGAGGCTCAGGTCAGGATTGCCGTAGCTGTCAAGGTGAACAACATCAACCTCGTAAGAGATAAAGTGTCCAAGCAAGGTACTGGTAAACCACCATTGCCCAACCTTGATCTCTTCGGGTTCGATATCACCAAAATCAACATCCAGCAAGCCAAGCTGTGTAGGCTCTCCCGCCAGGTTTGATCCAACGATTTCAAAATCAATCAGCAAACCTTTTTCATTTTCTATGATTTCGGGTTGTGCCGATTCAATGTTCACACTCCATGCGGTACCCTTTCCGCGATTGTCGATCATCACGGCAAGTTCTGCCGGTATCATCGGTTCGATGGGCTCTGTTAAAGCATCATCACCAAAAATATCACGCTGCATAAAGTAATCAATGTAAAGATCGGGGCTGGGGTTCAC
>CAYNDN010000160.1:0-6863 GCA_964395075.1 uncultured Lentimicrobiaceae bacterium
CCAGTCTCTAAGTCTCTCCAGTCTCTCAGTCTCTCAGTCTCTCCAGTCTCCCAGTCTCTCAGTCTCTCCAGTCTCTCAGTCTCTCAGTCTCTCCAGTCTCCCAGTCCCTGAAGTCTCCCAGTCCCTGAAGCCTCCCAACTCACATCCCCAGCGGATGCACATACTTCTCCACATCTTCGGCGGTTACTTCTTCATTGCAAAGAATAGCCAGCCTTTCGACTACGTTTCTTAATTCCCGCACATTACCTGTCCAGTTGTAATCTTCCAATTTTTTCAGGGCTTCATCAGAAAAACTTAGAGATGACTTGCCTATTTTTGTGGATACGTCTTCCATAAAATGATTGGCAAGCAGCGGGATGTCGCCATCGCGCTCATTCAGGTTGGGAACCTCAATGATGATAACACTCAGGCGATGGTAAAGGTCTTCGCGAAAACGGTTGTTTTCAATTTCTTCGGCCAAAGATTTGTTGGTGGCGGCAATTATGCGCACATCCACCGGGATTTCTTTTTCTCCACCCACACGGGTGATTTTATTTTCCTGCAGTGCCCTTAGCACCTTGGCCTGTGCCGAAAGGCTCATATCGCCGATTTCATCCAGGAACAGTGTTCCACCATGGGCCAGTTCAAAATCGCCTTTTCTTTGCTTTATGGCCGACGTAAAAGACCCTTTTTCATGCCCAAACAACTGGCTTTCGATGAGCTCGGAGGGGATGGCGGCGCAGTTTACTTCGATGAAAGGAGCATGTCCACGTAGACTTTTATGATGCAGCCAGCGGGCTACCAGCTCTTTTCCCGTACCGTTGTTTCCCTGGATCAAAATCCTTGCGTTGGTCGGAGCAACTTTATTAATCATCTCTTTTACCTGCAGCATGGCCGGCGATTGTCCGATCATCTCCCAGGCCTGTGGTACATCCTGCTTTAAGGTTTTGGTTTCTTTGATCAGGGTTGATTTATCGAGGGCATTGCGCAGGGTGATCAGCAGCCGGTTCAAATCCAGGGGTTTGGCGATATAATCGTAAGCACCTTTCTTGATGGCTTCCACTGCGGTTTCGATGGTGCCATGGCCGGAGATCATCACCACCGGGGTATCTGTAATTTTCATGATGTGATCCAGCACTTCCAGCCCATCCATGCCCTGCATCTTAATATCGAGCAGAATCACATCAAATTTTTTACTGTTCACAAGTTTCAGCCCTTCAATGCCGTTTTCGGCATCATCCACTTTGTAACCTTCGTTGTCTAAGATATCTTTTAGCGTATTACGGATGCTTCTTTCGTCGTCAATCACCAGAATTCTTGCCATATCAGTGTATTATGTTTTTATCAATGCTTAACGACATTATCGGATTTCTATTCTCATGAAAAACCATTTTTACACAAGAGAAGATTTCCGGATTACAGTAAAAAAGCGGGATTTACTTTGATATGATCAGGCTTTTTCTGGAAACACCATTTTTTGAGCGAAGCACCAACTGGTAAAAGCCGGGTGAAAGGTCAGTTGCATTTATTGTTGATTGCGAATGGCTGATCTGAATGGTTTTGATCAAGCGGCCATTGGTTGTGTAAATCATCAATAGCCCATCCTGCAATAGCTGTTGTTGATTGTTGAATCCGAGATGAAAATATCCATTTGACGGGTTAGGAAAAATTTCAAATGTTGATTGATCAATTTCAGGAACCGATGGATAAGGGTAAAAAGTCCAGAAATTATGTTCACGGTAATAATTGATCCATTGTTCCAAATCCGTATCCCAGGTAAAAAAGCTATACTGTTGGCGGTTTCCTGAAGGCTCATGGTATGTATAAGTGTTTAAGGAAACGTTTTTCCAAATTTCCGAAGCGAATGACCAGAATTCATTTAATATCTCGATGAGGAGCTGGTTAGGGTCATACTGATAGGTTTTTCGTGTTGTGTTCAGCCAGTCTGATCCATTCCAAAAGAAAACTGTAACCTGATATGTTGTTTCGTCCGGGTTATATGTATAATCACTGTACTTGTTGTACATCCACTCACCTAAGTCGGGTTGCCAGTTATAATCATAAACCTCATCCAATAGTTCATCCGAATAAACGTATTCCAGCTTCTTTTCATTCGCCCACTCAACGCCATTCCATGTTTCCAGAAATTCTTCAGCAAGAAACAGTTTTGGCGTGTAGGTATATTTTCTTTGTTGATCTTTGATCCAGGCCAGTCCATTCCAGTAAAAAGTCTGCCGGAGCGAATCCAGGTTGTGCCGGTTATAAAAAACAACTTCGTAATTTTCTCTCTGCCAGCTTTCATCAATTGTGTCATAAACGTGGTTGTATGTAAGATGAAGTACGCCCTGTTCATTGTAGATGTATTCTGAAAGTTTTCCGCCAACAAACTTTAATTGTTCCGGATCCCAAATTTTAAACCAGCTTATGGTAGGTGAACCATGAATGTTAAAGTGGATCGAATCAGAAAGTATCCAATAACCGGTGGCGGTGTTTTTTACCCAAGTCAGCCATACTTTCCGAATGGTATCGTTCAGGAAACTGCCTTCGTATTTACGTTGTTGATACCATTTTAAATTGATTGTGTCGTATTCATGATCGAAGGCCTGTAGCACATTTCCGGCATCGTTTCGTTTGGTTACCCTGTAAACTTTGTTTTTGAACCAGCTTTCGCCGAAAGTATTTCCAAGAAAATAGTAGGTGGAATCGGTGAGATATTGGCCTTCGGTTTGCTCATGGGGCCGATCGGGCTGGAAATGCTGGGCCGTGGCATTGGGAACAAAATATGCTATCACAAAAATTGTGACTATGAGTGGGTGTAGATTTCTTGCGTCCATTGGTTGTATGTTAGGTGTTGCAACAAATGTACATGAAATTTTGAAATCTTTTGATACACTTAAAGGGCATCCAACAGAAAGTCAATCCCGTTCTGTTTTTTTTTTCGAACTTTGCACATCATGAACCTGAAAGAAATCATAAAATCCACAAACTGGACTGACGTAAGCAAAGTATTCCTGCACAAATACCCCGATCAGCATGAGTCGATCGAAGATTACAAAAAAGTTTATAAAAAATTAAAGACTAAAACCCCGGTGATTTCCAATATGGAATTGACCATTGGAAATGGATATCCCATTTTGGAAGAAGATGAGCCTTTTCAGGAAGTTTATGGAGTTGATGGAACAAAGCGGGATGATGGTGAATTGGAGCGGTTTTCCCTGAGTTTTACTTTATGGTCGAAATGGCTTGGGTCCCGAATATCTGAAAGTACGCTATCCTGTTATACAAAAGAAGAAATCGTTGCCCACTGCATTTTTGACATGACGTTTCATGGCTTTTCGGAACCGGAAATAAAACAAGCAAAACAGAAACTTGATATGAAGGTGAAAGACCTTGAAAACCCTATAAGATATGTCATAGTATCCATGTTTTATATGGAACCGAAATGGAAACTATTTTTCAATATTTCTGATGAAACCTGGTGCAGTGATATTGATTCGGCATCAGTTTTTAAACGTGAGGAACATGCTATCGCCATTTTAAATATCCTGAACGTTGACCGGAACAATCCGAACATCCTGGCCAAAATCACTACAAAAAATAACAAACGCAAGATCCTGAAATATTACAAATAATCGGAAAAATAAAAAGGTTTTTAACCTGCTTAATTCTTGAAATAAAATAACTTAGTGAAGCTTGGAGCCTTTGTGGCTATTTTTCCTTTTGCAACAAAGACACAAAATAATAATCTATGAAAAATAACATAGACATAAAAGTATTCATCAGCTCACGCGATTCTATCTGTGATGAGTGTGGTGTAGATTTGGGCAGAAAGGCCTGGATAACCCTCACCAGGGAAAAAGGAGCTTTATGCCTCTCATGTGCCGACCTCGACCATTTACTATTTTTATCATCGGGTGATGCAGCACTCACCAGGCGTTCAAAGAAATACTCTAACTTGTGGGCGGTAGTGTTGAAATGGAGCAAGGCACGAAAACGCTATGAGCGACAGGGGCTACTGGTTGAAGAAGATGCCCTGGATTTAGCTGAAAAGGAATGCCTCGCTGACAGCGAATACAGGAAAAGACGCAATGAACGCGCAGCACTCCGGCGGGCAGAAATTGATCTGGAATACATCAAAGCGTTTGCAGAAAAAATACGTGATTTTTATCCCGGCTGCCCAAAAAGCAGGGAGCAAAAAATAGCTGAGTTTGCCTGCCGCAAAAATAGTGGAAGGATCGGACGCACATCAGCAGCTAAAGAGTTTTCAAAAGAAGCGGTAAAACTTGCCGTGGTAGCGCATATCCGCCATACCGAAACGGATTATGATGTACTGATGTCGAAAGGATTTGACAGGCGGGATGCACGCCTTCAGGTACAGGAAAAGGTTGCGGATGTTTTATTCATGTGGGAAGGGGAATAAGCAAATGAGAAATCTATTCTTTGTGATGATAATTACATTCCTGATACTGCCGGGATTGCATGCACAGTACGACCTGCCTTTTGGTTTTGAGAAAAAATACACTATTGCTGTAGCTGACAGCCTTGGGGATGTTTTACAGAATCCCTGGGCAGGCGGTATGAATGCCTGTCAGTTTGGAGAAATCGACCTGGATGATGATGGTATCCGCGACCTGGTGGTTTTTGATCGCAACGGAAACCGTATCCAGACATGGAAAAACCAGGGAACCCCCGGGGAGATCAGCTACACCTTCGATCCTGATCTCGCAGGCAAGCTGCCGCATTTCGACGACTGGGTAATTTTTGCCGATTTTAACATGGATGGCCTCAACGATATCTTTACCTATTCAAAAGGTTTTGCGGGGATCAAGGTTTATCGCAACACAGGCAATCCTGATGATATGTTTGAACTGGTTGTTTATCCCTATCTGAAATCTTTTCAGGGAAGTGGATACGTGAATGTGCTGGTTACTTATGTGGATTACCCGGCTATTTTCGATCTGGATGATGATGGTGATCTTGATTTACTCACCTTTTGGGGATTGGGCTCCTTTGTGGAATTTCACCTGAACGAATCCATGGAGTTGTACGGAGTACCGGATTCACTCATCTTCAGAAAAACAGAAAACTGCTGGGGCCGCTTTGCCGAGAGCGAGGAATCCAACACCATTTATCTCGATACCTGTTTTGACCGGGGTTATCAATCTCCACACGGGCCGGAAATCCCTCCCCCTTCAGGGGGAGCCGGAGGGGGTGCGTTACCCCCACGCCATACAGGCTCTACATTCCTGATTTTCGACAACAACGGTGATGGGCTTACCGACCTGCTGCTTGGCGATGTGGATTATGCTGCACCTGCTTTGCTGATCAATGGTGGCACACCACGGGACGCATTGATGACCGCCCACACATTTACTTTCCCTGATTATGATACACCGATTGACCTGCTGTCGTTTCCCTTGATGAGTTTACTGGATTTGAATAATGATGAGGTAAAAGATTTGATCGTCAGCCCCTTCGATCCCAGCCTGGTGAAATCCAAAAATGTGGATAATACCTGGTTGTATCTCAATCAGGGCGAAACCAACAATCCGGATTTTAACCTTTTTACAAAAACATTTCTTCAGAATGAGATGCTCGATTTCGGCGCCGGGGCGGTTCCGGTATTTTTCGATCATAACAATGACGGGCTTCAGGATATTGTGGTTGGAAATTATGGTTATCTGGATTCTTCCTATTACGGATTGGGATTAAACCTTTATTGCGACTATCGTGCGCAACTTGCCCTGCTGGAAAACACCGGAACTGCTGCTCAGCCCTCTTATCAGTTGAAAACAACGAATTACATGAATCTGCCGGATTATTTCCCGGAACATGGAAAACCCTATGCCGCCGTACCCTCTTTTGGTGATCTGGATGGTGACGGCGATGAAGATATGCTGATGGGAAATGCCGAAGGAACGTTATTTTATTTTGAAAACATTGCACCATCAGGCCAACCGGCCGATTTTCAGTTAATTGATCCATCATATCAGGATTTGGATGCCGGAAGTTTTAGTGCGCCGCAATTGTTTGATCTCGATAATGATGGCCTTAAAGATTTAGCCATCGGAAAAAGAAACGGCACCATTTCCTGGTACAGAAATATCGGTTCCGCTGCAAGCCCTGAATTCACGCTGGTTACAGATACTCTTGGAATGGTGGATGTGCGCGATCCAAACCTCTCTGTTTTCGGCTTTTGTATTCCACATTTTTATCGTGATGAGACAGGAAACGTACACCTTTTTGCTGGTTCGGAGTTTGGGGAAATTTACTATTACAACAATATCAATGACAATATTGAGGGAAAGTTCAGCCTTGTCATGAAAAACTATCTCTGGATTGATGAGGGGCTCAGGTCTGCCGTCGCAATCGGAAACCTGAACGATGATCTTTATCCCGAAATGCTTTTGGGGAATTATTCCGGCGGACTGTCTTACTTTTCAGGAACAATACCGCCACCGGCAATTGTTGAAGATGAATGGGATGAAACAACTGAAATCAGGATATATCCAAACCCTGCCCGTGATCATGTTTACATAGATTTCCCCAAAACCTCCGATGTTAAAATCTTTAAAATCAGCATCATGGATTTTACCGGTAAAGAAATTCAAACTATATTTGATCAGCAAAAGCAAATTGATGTTCGGAATATGAAGGATGGCATATATCTTTTTTGCTTTTGGATTGATTCACCAAACGGATTGAAAAAAAAGACAGTTAAGGTAATCATTGGATGACGAATAGTTCGGTTAACTGTCAGACAGTTGAATTAATTACTTCGATAGATGTTGGTTTTTTTATATTTGTTTGGTTTTTCGGATCATTAAAGTAACTGTCAGACAGTTGAATTAATTACTTCGATAGATGTTGGTTTTTTTATATTT
>CAYNDN010000160.1:6963-9408 GCA_964395075.1 uncultured Lentimicrobiaceae bacterium
GTTTGGTTTTTCGGATCATTAAAGTAACTGTCTGACAGTTAAATAAAAACAGCCTATGAGAATCGTCATACTTCTGATCGTTTTATTTTCCACAATCGGCATTTTTGCCCAAAATGTTCCCCAAAAGCAACCTGCTGATCCGGATTTTTTCATCACCGATGATGAGCTTCAGGAAATGGAAAAACATGGTGTTGGTTTGCCTCCCATTCGTCCGGCTTATGACAGGTGGAAAAATTTCACGTATGAAACAACCCGGGATTTTCCGGTGGTTTATGATTTGAGGGAAACCAATTTTTTAACACCGGTTAAGTCGCAGTCTGCCGGCGGATGCTGGGCCTATTCAACCATGGGGTGTGTGGAGGCCAGACTTAAAATGCTGGGTTATCCTGAGTACAACCTCTCTGACAACAACCTGAAATTCTGCCATGGTTATATCCCATCCAGAAATACCAACGGCAACCACTGGATGTCATCGGCATATTTTGCCAGAAGATCCGGGCCGTATCTCGAAAGCGAAGACCCCCATCCGGGAGGTACCAATAGCAATGATGATTGCCCAACAGAATTTTCTGCCTTGTATTACATTCACGAATCGCGCTATCCTCCACCACAGGATATCGATTATATCAAACAGACCGTTATGGATTACGGCCCGGTTTGGAGTCTGCTTATGTGGAGCGAATCCTCTTACAATCCGGATGATTATACCTACTATTACACAGGTAGTTCGGTAAATCACGCCGGGGTTATTGTAGGCTGGAACGACACTTTGATGACTGCCGGCGGCCCAGGTGCCTGGATCGTGCGAAATACCTGGGGGCAGGGCTTTGGTGAAGGCGGCTACTACTACATTTCCTACAACGATTCGCAGTTTGGAAAATACAACGGCTACTGGCCGGAAGTGATGGAAAACGAACCGGGAACATATATTCACCAATACGACGAAATTGGCGGTTATTGGGGGGTTGGCTTTGCCGGAGAAGTTGGTTACGGTCTGGTAAAATTTGAAGGCACCGATCGCGATAGCGAGATCACAAAAATCGGGTCATTCATCGTTTCCACCAATTGCGGGGTTGAAATTAAAATTTTCGACCACTTCCAGGATTCTGTATATGGTCTCCTTGGCAGAATGGATGAGGTTTTGCTGGAGCTGCCCGGCTACCATACTTTCGACCTGGACTCAGCCATTCATATTCCGGCAGGTGAAGATTTTTATGTCCAGATCAAATACGATTCCAACGACCCCGATGACCTCTGGCCCATTGCCGTTGAAGATACGATAGACGGATATGCAAAACCTGAGATCGAAAACGGGAAATACTGGATTGCTCCTGACCCAAACTTATGGCCAACATACTGGTATCAGGTTGGTGTGGGAACACCCTATCACTATGATTTGTGCATAAAGGCTTATGCCCACGAGATGTTTGATATTGCGGGCACAGTTAAATATGGTGATACGCTCGGGACAGCTCTGGTGAATGTGAAAATCTATTTGTTGGATGGTGATTCATGCCGGATAGATTCCACGTTGACAACCCAGGCTGGAGAGTACACATTTTCCGGATACAGGTCCGGCCAATACCACTTCGAAATTGCAACTGAATTACCTTTTGGTGGCGTGAATTCAACGGATGCCCTGGCTGCAAAGCTTCATTATGAAAACTACCCCGGTTTTGCACTTGAAGGGTTGGCTTTGCAGGCGGCGGATGTGAATGGTGATTCGATCGTGGATAGTCTGGATGCGAATCTGATTCAAGAACGATCGATATTGTTGACAGATGCTTTTCCGGTTTCAGATTTCGTGTTTAACAACCAACCTATAACTGTAGAAGGTACTGATGCTATAAAAGATATAGAAGTACTGATTCGTGGGGATGTAAATGCATCCAGGTTTTGGGATGAAGATTAAAAATACTTTGTTTTTAGCCTCAATAATTCAAGAATAATATAGGAGGAAAAATAATCAGTCGGAATATGTTTTGCCCCGTCATTTATGGCGGGGCTATTGTTTTTCTGAAATTTAGGAGGTGAACATTTATTTTTATGATTAGGACTGGTTAGAATGTTGCTTTATGAATTTCTGTGATAAGTCTCAAAACAATAACTGAAGCTCCCATCCACCATTTCAAAATCTGCTGACTTATCCACAAGTTTCCAATCCTTTTCATCGATTTCAGGAAAAAAAGTATCTCCTTCAAAATCCTTATTAACCCGGGTAATGTAAAGCTTGGCAGCCAAAGGCAAAAACTGTTTGTAAACGGAAGCACCACCCATAATAAAACACTCTTCATCCTTTTTGCATTTTGCGGCGGCCTCTTCGATGGAGAATACCATCTCACAGCCTTCAAAAGTTTCTTCCGGGTTGTCTGTAATCACGATGTTGGCGCGTTTGGGAAGCGGCCATTTCGGGAGTGATAGCAGTGTGTTTCGGCCCATGATTAC
>CAYNDN010000161.1:0-5762 GCA_964395075.1 uncultured Lentimicrobiaceae bacterium
GGAATAACAATGCCAATGGAATGATCGGAATAGCCGATTTTAAAATCAGGGTAATGCTCCTTTAAATAAGGAATGGTGTTTAGATTGATGTTGCTGTATTCGGCCGGGTACTGCGACAAACAGTGAAGTATGGAAACATTGCCATGATATTTTGTGATCACATCAAGTGCCCGTTTTAGTTCGTCATCACCACCCATACCTGTTGACAAAATCATGGGGATTTTTGTTTCGGCCATCATTTCTAAGAGCGGGTGATTGGTTAAATCGCGCGAAGCAACCTTGAGCCGGTCGGGCTGGAAAAAATCTAATAATTTCAGGCATCCTCCGGAGCACAATGTTTCAACTACTTCGAGGTTTTTGGCTTTTGCATACTGATAGAGTTCAAAGTGTTCCTCTTCATCCAGTTCGAGAAAAGCCCTGTGTTCGCCATAAGTTTTTCCAAAAGAATTCGGGCTGTTGTAGGGTTTGAGCATCGCCGATCCGGAGAGTTCTTCGTTTAGGTCGCGCTTTGTTAATTTGATGGCATCCATCGGCTTTAGCTTTTTACCAAATAAATCATCGGTTGCCGGCTTAGCCACCTGGTCGATTATTTTTTTGGCGATGTCAACCGATCCGTTATGATTCTGGCCAATCTCTCCAATAAGGTATGTGTGTTTCATTTTATTTGCTGTTTTGTTCAATTTGTTTTGCCATTTCGATCATTATCTCAGGACTGCTTTTTACATAATCAGCAATATTTTTTGGCGATAGTTCAATTTTCTTGCCGATCAATTTTGTGTATAATTTTTTCAGGGTTGCAAAATCGCCTTCGGTGTCTAATGTCAGTCTGATGTTTTCAGCTTTGCCCAGATCATCCGGTGCATCAATTAATTTATTCGCGAATTGTTCGGGGTGCTCATAAACGAAATTGGTAACATGCTGCAAATATGCATCATCCGTGGTGGATTTATTTACAGTATGAAGTGCCGAAAGTGAGACCAGCTCGCCCCAGAATCCCAAATGGCTTTTTATTGTTGGCCGTCCTGAATGCATTTTATAGCTGAGATAATCCATGTTTGGGTTCCAAAAATCCAATAGTTTCACAGTTCCTGATACATCAAAAAATGGATTGTCGGCACACACCCGGATAATTGTATCGACATGAAACTGTTTGGCAGCTTCGATAAAACGATCCGTAACATTTTGTTCCGATCCCCTGAAGAGTAATATCGGATATTGTCTGCAATGGCTATACAGCAAGTCATCAACAGGGTTTGTGGTTGTCGCAAGAATTATCTTAAAGTTGTTGGAATATGCCAGGAGTTTTTCGATCAGGATGTCGATAATCGTTTTATCGAAATAGAACTTTTTCAATAACTTATTGGGCAATCTTGTTGATCCCAGTCTTGCCTGAATGATTATTCCGGTTTTTTGTTCCAAGTTTGGGTATTATTAAATAAAATGTTGTATGATTCGGCAAAGGTAAACTTCTGAATCGATCATACATCATATCCCAGTTTCGTAACTGCCGGTTTAAGCAGCCTGTTCAGGTCATCAATCTGAGATTTCGTAAATTCGTTTTTCCAACGACCAATACTTGATTTTAATAGTTCAACCCCCAGCATCTCCGATTCAAAATCAATCCCTGAAACTAAACACATTTTCCTGATTTCTTTTTCAGGATTTTCGATAAGATTCTCCAATTTTATTTGGATAAATGCAGCAGGATCGAGTTTTTGTATCACCTCAAACCACCTGTTGATAATCGAGATGTAAAACCGTATAGCTTGTTTAGTATCGTCAGGTGCCCAGTTTTGTTTTACGAGTGATGCCACCACATCGCGCGGATCACGGATGATGTGAATCAATCTGGCGTTTGGGAGCATGTTGAGCAAAGTATCTGCAAACAGGATATTCCAGGTATTGTCTTCGGCTAAAACTTCCTTCATCTGATGTTCCAGAATGGATTGTGTTAGTTTGTTGATAAAATTTCCAAGCACCGGTTTTAATTTTTCGGGATTATAAAAATCCGAAAAATACATCCTGTTATTTTCTGAAAACGAATCCGTGCCGGGCCAGCAGCCATTGAAGCTAAATACGGTGAGCTGATCAATCAGTTCCTTCACAATGCCAGTGTAGCCCGGAATCCATTTTTCCAGTTCCCAGCCGTGGTAGGAGGGAGGTGCTGTTTTTCTTCCTGTAGGATCCGTTTCTTTTATTTTTAAGCCTTCGGCATGCACAATTTCATCGAGGGTGGCTTTTGAAAGCAAAAAATGTTTCAGCTCCCTGATTTTTTTATCGGCAGCATACGGAGACCACGCATTTGTGATTCCATGAAAAAAATCGATGATACCACCCGGATCCACAACAACCCGGTATTCGAAGGGCAGTGTGGCAACCTTGCTGTGCCGGGCAAAAATGGCTTTGGTGATGTTGGTGCCGGAGCGTCCGGTGCCGCTGATCATGATGTGCTTTATATGATCCATCTGATGGTTTCGAAGGTTTCGGCATACTCGCGGCTGATCTGCAACCCACGGAAATTGGCCAGTCCGCGTATCATTTTCTCTTTGGCATAAAACCGCTTTTCCTGCGATTTGTATTCATTTATCGAATCAATCTTTCGCTGAATATGTCTTTCTTCAAGCACGATAAATGTTGAAGAATCGAATTTAAAATTGTTCCACATAAACTCATAGCCCAGGATGGAAGATTTTTTAAAAGCGCGTCTGCCCTCCTCAAAAATCACTTTGTGATCCTGGTGCACATCAAAAGACGAAGGGAGAAAGACAAGGTCGGGCTTGTGTTGTCGTTCAAGTTTTACGAGGTCTTCAAGGATTTCCTGCCTGTGTTCAGGGAACCTGCGAACCGGATAATTTAAAATGATCAGGTTGGCCTGGTTGATTTCTAATTTTCGCGTAGCATTTTTTACTTCTATTTCCAGGATATTTTTGGGGAATCCATCAGGTACGGATTCTGCGCAGGTGGAGAATGCGATATAAAAAACTTCTTTGCCTTCTTCGATGAACTTGGCAATGGCTCCACCACATCCAAACTCACCATCATCGGTGTGGGGGGCCAGTACAAATATTTTTTTAATGTTTTGCATGTGCTAAAATTTTTCAGGCACTTTAATTTTTAATTTCAGTCTTTATCTGGCTGGATAGCAATTTGCTCAATTTTTTGGTGAGCACCTTCCTTGAAAACTGCTCTATATTTTTTCCACCATTGAAAGCATTGCCGTTCTTCCAATCTGTGTAAAGCTTCAGTACTGCTGTTTTTAATTTGTCCTCATTTTGCCGGTCAATGGTAATTCCCGATGCTGTTTTGCTGATAATGCCGGCGGCATCACCATCCTCAGGGCCAATGCAAAGAATAGGTCGCCGGGCTGAAAGGTATTCGAAAATTTTTCCGGTAAGGATCAATTTTGCTTTGGGTGTGTTATGAATGAGCAGCAACAAAACCGCCGATTTATGTTGCTCCTCAATTACTTCGTTATGCGGTAAATATGGAATCAGGTTCAGGTTTTTTTCAAGCCCTGCGTTTTTGATCATTTCCTGCACATTTACATCCACTTTTCCAACACACCGATATGCGAAATGCTGAATTTCCGATCTGGTTTTATTTGCGTTGAAGGAATATCTTCGGTATCAAATCCATTGTGAATTACTTCATAATCCCGTTTGTGTATCTCTGTGAAATCAATTTTCATCCCTTCGGAAACCACCATCACCTCATCCGCTTTTTCAAGGACCAGTTTCTCCAGTATTTTGTGTTTCTTATCGGCTTTTGCTGAAAGTTTTAATTCGCTGTAGTAACTTATCCTGGTCCAGGGATCCCTGAAATCGGCAACCCAGGGGATATCAAACTTTTTTCGTAATCCCATTGCGATGAGATGCATAGAGTGGGGTGGCCCTGTTGAAACAATTACATCAACAGGCTTGGTTTTTAGGTAATGGCTGAGAAACTTAACGGATGGCTTAATCCAGAATTTCCTGGCATCAGGTATAAAAAAATTTCCTCTAATCCACACTGCCAGCCCTTCGGAGTGTTTTGGTTTTTTGGTTTCACTAACAAAGGCAGCATTGATTTTTTCGCCCTGCTTCATGCCTACAAACTTTTTATAAACTTCGTAAGGCTCCCAAACCCGCGTTTTAATGATCTCGGTTTCTGCAGGGATGTCTTTTTCAAGTGATGGGTCGATGGCCATATACTCGGGATTTTCGGGAGCATAAACCACGGGTTCCCAGCCAAAATGGGGAAGGTATTTCACAAACTTGAGCCACCGCTGCACACCTGCCCCGCCACCGGGAGGCCAGTAATAGGTTAATATTAATACCCGTTGAGCCATGTTAATTTTGCCGGGTAGGCGCAAAAACAGATTTAAGTTCGTTGCCCAACGCACCAAAAAAAATCAGCAGAATGATCACGGAAGCGATAGTAGCAATGGTACCACCGGTATAATAAACCGCCGGCTCAAATTTCCAGATAATTTCATGTTCACCCGCAGGCACTACCATAGCGCGCAAAACATAGTTGGCCCTGAAGTAGGGCATTTTTTCGCCATCCACATAGGCGTTCCAGCCTTTGTTATAATAAATTTCAGAAAAAACCACCAGTTCATCTTCGTTGGATTTAAAGTCGTAAACCAGCTCATTGGGCTTGTAGCTTGTGAGTTTGATGGATGCACGCGGATCGGATGTTTTATCGAAATCCTCCAACTGCCCGGCAAAACGTTTATCCACGATTGCTTCGTGGCTGGCATCAAACTTTTCGAGGGCATCAATTTCTTCATCTGCATCATCCACAAGCCTGTAATTTTTCGCAACCCAGGCATTGCCCAATGCGTCAGGGTTGGGCTGCAGACGGGGTCTGTTATTTGCATCGGGTAAAATCAGGTATTTCACATTGAGCATATTAACGACATCAGGATTACCCTTAGCGAGATGATGTTCATACAATTCCTGGTATCTTCTGAGTTTCGCTCCGTGATATCCTCCAATGGATTTGTGAAAAAAGGATGTTCTGGAATCAGCAAACGGATCACCCACAGTCCGGTTATACACCCTGAAAGCGGGGTCTTGGTCTGCAAGGATTTGCTGGTCGATGGGATTGGGTGCAAAGGGGTTTTCGACCTTACGTGCCCGTTCAAAATTGTCATCGTTCAGGTAGCGCTTGTTCACTGTCCACATATCAACGGTAACAAGCACAATAAGTGCTGCAAAGGCAAATTCCCTTTTCAATTTACCGGCAATAACAGTCCACAATAAGGCTCCTGCCAGAAGAATAAATATCAAAGACCTGAATCCTTCCGAGCGCAATAGTGATAGCCGGTCTGCCTCCAGCGCAGTCAACAATGATTCAGGGAAACCGGCCTGTACAAGCCGCATATCCTGGGGGTTTGAAAAATTGAATAAGGTTCCTGCCAGAGCAATAATTATAAGGATAAGGCCTCCTGTAATTCCCAGTGCTAAAGCAAGACTTTTTTGAGCCTCCTTTTTATTGATGCCTTTTTCAGTTATTTTTTTAAGTGCCAAAACACCAAGGATAGGAATGGTTAATTCTGCAATAACAAGGGTCATCGAAACAGCCCTGAATTTGTTGTAGCCGGGCATGTAATGCAGGAAAAACTCAGTGAGTGGCATAAAATTTTTCCCCCATGCCAGCATGATGCTCAACAATGTGGCAGCCAGCAACCACCACTTGTATTTTCCTTTAACTACTATTAATCCCAGTATAAACAGGAACACCATAATAGCCCCGGCATAAACCGGCCCGGAGGTGAA
>CAYNDN010000161.1:5772-9403 GCA_964395075.1 uncultured Lentimicrobiaceae bacterium
GCTGTTCACCCCAGTACATGCTAAAGGCGGGCAGGTATTGTCTGGCTTGTGCCGGTGGTATTACTTTGGTTAGCTCTTCGAAAGTTTCGGAGTTTTCGGATGGTGCTTTGCCTGATGCACCTCCTTTAAAATCAGGGATGAGTAGTGTAAATGTTTCGGCTACACCATAGCTCCATTGCGTTGCGTAGTCTATATCAAGTCCGGTGGTGCGGTTGTCTTGCTCAGTGGTCAATTCGGTTTTTCCGCGTATGGTGTGCTTTCCATATTCATAAGCTGCCCAAAGCCTTGAAATATTTGCCCCTACAGCCAGCAATGCCACCACAAGAAGTATTGCCGATGCTTTGAAAAATTGCGGTAATACTTTCTTTTTGAAGCTTTCGATGAATTGGGTAATGGCGAAAATTATCACTACCATGATAAGATAGTAGGTAATCTGCAGATGGTTGGCCTCAAGTTGCAGGCCCAGGAACAGTGCTGATATTGCGGCACCCCATAAGTATTTGCCCCGGTATGCGAGGATGATTCCGCCGAGCACAGGTGCCATATAAGCAATGGCGTGGGCTTTGGTGTTGTGCCCAGCTTCAAGGATAATGAAAAAATAGGAAGAGAACGCAAAGCCGATGGAACCCAAAACTGCCAGCCAGGGATTTACCCTTAGAATTAATAGCAGAATAAAAAAACCAAGAAAGTATAGAAATACAAGATTCATGGGATGTGGCATGCCAAGCTTTAGAATTTTGTCAACCTGGCTTAAATAATCACCTTTCCATTTTGTGGAAATCATGTAAGCAGGCATTCCGCTGAACATCGAATTGGTCCACAGTGCTTCTTCACCTGCTTTTTCGCGAAAGTCAACAACCTCTTTCGACATGCCTTTGTGATTTACTACATCGGTTTGCTTAAGCTTTTTACCCTCCAGAACAGGCGAAAAGTATATCAGACTTATTACAATAAAGATCACTATTGCAATCAGGTATGGCCAGAATTTTTTGATTGTAAAATTTTCCATCGAATTTCTTATGTGATTATTTGTCTTTAATTTCTTCAAAATCAACATCTTCGCTGTTTTCGGGCTCAAAGTGTGCTTTCCTGGCTTCAGGTGGGACATATTTTACCGAAACTTCGCCTTCTTTTTTTATTTCTCCCTGGGGTTGTTGCTGTCCTTGTCCCTGCCCGCCTTGTTCTCCCTGGGGTTGTTGCTGTTGCCCATAATTCCCAAACTGTTCCTGCGCTTTGCGGATGAAACGCTTGACAATGTAAGGCAGCAAGTATTTGGAGATGAGGTAGTAACTCAAAATAAAAATGGCAATAAAAAATAAAAGCTTCATGTTAATGGCGTGATTAAAAGCAGGTATTTGATAAGTTAACAAAACCACTGCGAAGTTATTGTATTTTTTGCAAGTGGTGCTTTTACAAAAAGTGTAGGTTAAAAATTATGCTGATGTGAAAAGTATCAAAAAAAAAAGGAAGATAACGCTGGATTATCTTCCTTTTGATGATTTGATTTTATAGTATTTTTATTTCCTGCCGTTTGTTTCGTCAGAAACTGTCAGTCTTTTTCTTCCTTTTGCACGCCTTGCAGCCAGTATTTTACGGCCGTTCTTGGTTGCCATTCTTGCCCTGAATCCGTGCTTGTTTACTCTCTTGCGTCTCGATGGTTGAAATGTTCTCTTGCTCATTGTTCCTTTATTTTTGAGCGTGCAAAAGTAGAATCTTTTTTTTAACCAGCAAATGTATTTGTGAAATATTTTCAGAAAATTTTGGATGACTGGCTATGCATAGAATTGGTATAAGCAGCATTTTATTCTTAGTTAATTGGTCATGATCCAAATGGTTTTTAAATCTAACCTCGATGTATTAAGATTTTGATGCTAAAAGTACAAACTGTCAGGCAGTTAGGCTGAATCCCAATCATAACCTTAAAGCTATTATGAAAATGTGATTGTTTTCGTTTTGGTAAAACTGTCTGACAGTTGTTTAACTTGATTCGAATGGGATTTCAAATCTAACCTCGATGTATTAAGATTTTGATGCTAAAAGTACAAACTGTCAGGCAGTTAGGCTGAATCCCAATCATAACCTTAAAGCTATTATGAAAATGTGATTGTTTTCGTTTTGGTAAAACTGTCTGACAATTTAAGAAAAACCTCCCAACCATTTCTGGATTGGGAGGTTGCGTATTCTTATGATTTTATAAAAAATTATCTCGTCTTAATAACCTTAAAAACTTCAGTTGACTGTTCGGTTGAAACCTGGATGAGGTAAACGCCTTCTTTAACTGGCATTCCACCAATGGTTGCATTCCAGGTGATCTGATTTGAATTCAATTCGCTTTGGCTAAATTGTTGAACGATTCTTCCCGATAAATCAGTAATCGTGATATCATTAATTTCCTGGTTAAAATGGTTTAGGTCGATAGTTAAAACCTGACTAAATGGGCTTGGGAATATTTTAATCCTACTCTCCCGAATGTCGTTTACAGAAGAAATCAAATCCAGATCAAGTGCAATTGTTTCGTAGTAATCGCCGGCATCTGAAACAACCTGAACAGAATCATAAGCCATTTCAACATAGCTTTCATCTAAAGGCACGGCTATAAATACATGGAAAGTCATTTCTTCTGACGGAGCTAAAGTATGAGGCAATGTATGCGACATGTCATCCACCATCCAGTAAAACTGCATGCCACCGTCCTGTTGAATTTCCGAAATGGTTACATCCACACTTGAAGAATTCTGTATTGTAGCTGTTTTTCCTTCCCAAATTGATTGTTCGTCTATGAACCAAAGTGTGTCAGGTGTCATGGCCAGGTATCCTGATTCGGTTACTTCAAAGGTTGCCTGAATGTTAATTTCGGGGAAATCCGGGTCGTTCGATTCAACAATCAGTAATCCTTCATGGGGGCCTGTTTCCAGATTTGTGGCATCAAAGGTTACATCAATAGTAAGGCAATCGCCGGGAGCAACGGTTCCTGATACAGGTTCAGGGATTAGCCATTCAATTTCACTGATCACATAAGTGAATGTTACTTCGATATTTGTGGCCTGGTGGCCGCCATCGCCGTAAGTGTCTTCGATCCACATCCGCCAGGTGCCGTTTAGTTCTTCACCATTAAAAACGGTCATATCCACCGAATAAGTTCCGGTTGGGTTTCCTGCTGCAATGGTTGCCTGTGTACCTGCCGGCGACATGATCAGAAAACTACCTTCTTCGGGCCAGGTGTCGGTACTCCAGTCGAAAGCCACCAACAGGCCACCCAATGTCCCTGTATAAGTAACATCAAACTCAATCCAGTTTTCTTCGTCCCAGGTATTGCTATTCCAGGCACTTGCAGCCGGACTATCGTCAACATCCTGTGAAATTTCTCCATAAACTGCCGTTGAGGTTGAAATACTGAAATTTAAATCCAGTGCACCGGTATTGCATATTTCCAGGGCTTCTGTTGCGGTTTGCCCAACAGGAGCTGAACCGGATATTTCTTCAGGGGTAATGGCAATTTGTGCAAAAGCCTGCTCTCCGGCAAAGAAAATATGTGGATCAGGTGCTCCAATCAAAGGGTGTGACATGCTGTTGCCAGCACCGGCAATAAAGCCCAGGAAAAGCAAGCCGAGGAGCGGAAATATTGGTTTCA
>CAYNDN010000162.1:0-9064 GCA_964395075.1 uncultured Lentimicrobiaceae bacterium
TCTATTGTTTGTTAATTATTTAACCCCGCCATAAATGACGGGGCAAAACATATTCTCACCGTCAAACCCGCATCCTAAAATTTTCTTGAATTATAGAGGTTAGATAGAATTATTGGATAAACTTCAATACTTCATTAATATGATCACAGTCAGTAAATCTCACGAGATAAATTCCTGGTGAAGATGGCCCTGGTTTATGAATAGAATTTTTACCGGGCTGAACAGAGATTTCCTGTTTAACCAACAACCGGCCATCAATAGTATAAAAGAATAATTTCCCGATAATAGTATTGGTTAATTTTGAATTTAAAAAGATGCTACCGGTAAACTGATCAACATAAAGATCGATTTCTGAGCGATTCATTGTCGCTGCTTCATCAATCCTAACATGCGGGTTATCTCCCATTATATCCAATACAATTCCTTCAATCACGGTAAGGTTGTAAGGAATATTTGTTGGTGGCATGGTGTACCAGCCATTGGAATTGCCGCCCCAGCCAAAGTTGAAATGATAATATTCATCGGTGTTGTAGCCGTCAACCACAACATTGTGGCCAACGGTGGTTGGAGGCGGATCGACTAAACCAAGTTGCGCCGGCCAGCCGTTTTTGATGTTTTCGGCAAGGTCACTTTGCAATGATGTATCCGAGTTGTAAACCAGCCTGGACTCGAGGTAACCAAACCGCTGGAAGGCATCGGCAGCCTGTTCTATGCCATAAGTTCCGGAAATGGAAGAACTGAACACCTCTTTGAGTGCAACGCCACAGGCAAAAGTAAGAGCAGCTTTGTGGATATTTTCCAGGGGTTTATGGTTGAGATAGTTCATTTGGATGGTATCCATGTATAGGTTGAGTGAGTCGAAATAAGGAAACCCAAACTGCATCCAGTCGTCGTCGATCCAGAACTGGTTTCCGGCACCAAAGCTATGGTAGTAATCGTCGTTATCGTCGAGCCTGGTTTCGTTGACCTCCATCAGGCAATCCACAATCATCGACATGGCTGTGGCCGGACAACCGGCAAGGCTGCGCTGATGAGTATTCCCATCAATGGGGCACATGGCGTTGTAGGGAGCACCCTGGGTCCAGTTTTCGAAGAGCCAGCCGCCTGTGGGCGTGGTGCCTTCGGGTGGCCATTGTTCAAATCTGGCTTTGGTTTTTGATCCTGAAATAAGGTTATTCCATTCATCTTGAATCATTCGCTTTGCCTTTAAATCCTGCACCGGGAATGCCAGCCTCGATTCAATATCTGCTTTGATGATGGTTTCGAAAATGTTCCGGTTTTCATCACATTCTTCCAGATTATTTTGGAAAGAGTATGCCAATACCGGCCTTAAAGTTTCGTTACGGGATATCAGTAAAAATCCATCAGGTGAAAGTGTAACGACCCATGCCAGTGGTCCGCTATCGCCATCAAGGCTTTGGATGTTTTCAACTTCATGGCTTTTTTGATGGTAATGAATGAAGTTTTGAGAGATGGTTTCAGCGATGTTTTGATCAACCGACTGAGAGAAAAGATTTGTGCACAGGAGCGCAACAAACAATGAGAGAACGAGCGTTTTTCGTATCATAGCTTTTTTGCTTTGTGGTTAATAATTTGGTTAGTTATACCAGAGCAAATATATAGAAAAGTATTTGATTTAAGCGAGATTTTATAGACACCCCGTGAATGTTGCCGGAAACAGACCCTAATGATTTGGGCAACATTCACGAGGTGACCTTTACCAACTCCCCAAACGGTATCTTAATTCACAATCAGTTTCTTAACAACGGATGCCCCCCGGTATTCGATCCTTACAAAATACAGTCCCGGAACAGCGTTTAATATAACCGCCTTGAAAAGTGTATCCCCACCATGCACTGCATTGAAAATTTCTTGCCCGTTTGCATTCAGCACTTCCACCCGCGATCCGGTTTTCAGGCCGCGAATAGTAAAACTGCCTTTGTTGGGATTTGGATAAATAAATACTGCCTGCGGATTTTCATAATTGAAAACGGAATTTGAGACTGTAAACCCCGAAATTACAGAAAGGCCGTTATTGGCGAAAACTCCGGAATGATCTGGATAAGATTTGTCGAACACCGGATCGATCAGCAACTCCCGGCCGCCTGGTGCATCCAGCCACACAAATTGCATTTTACCACCCGAAAGCAGGCCTTTTGCTTCATCCGACAAATTATCACTACCAAAAACAACAAGCGCATGTCCTGATTCAGCAGAAGTTATTTCAACCTGCCCGCAACAAATGCCACTTTCGGAGAATATCCCGATGTAATCACCGGGCAACATTATTTTTATTGCTTGATTGTCCAGACAGATTACATGCGAGCCGGGCGTTGGTGTTTCAGGTTCCCAAAATAAATTCCCGGTAGGGCCAACATGCTGGTGATCATTTGCTTTTTTCATGCTCTGGGAAAAAAACAAAGTGTCGGGCTCGTTGAGCAAAACCTGGTATGCATTTCCAGATAAAAGCACAGGCAGGGTATTGATATTTTTTTCAGGCCAGTAAACGCCCCACCCGGCCACTTCTTTGGCCAATACGAAATTTCCGTTTAAAGAATCCAACACTGATAACGGAAGGGCTGTTTTTGAAAGAACCGGCATCAGCGACCAGCCGGCATCCAGTGCCACCCAATTTTGTTTGGGATCATATCCGTAAATACGCAAATCAGCATCAGCACTTACTTTAGTGATGTAGCCATTTTGGAAATCCCAGTTGCCGATCGTATTAATATTTTGCCCCGGCCACAAAACGCCCTGATAATTTTGCAGTAGCACCAGATTATTCATCACAGGCCGGAACATGACTTCGGGATTCCGGTTGCCCGGAATAATCCTGGTTGAAATGCCACTCCATCCTTCCACGATGTATAGGTTTTGTACACTATTGAAATCGGCCTGATGAAATCCCTGGGTAACTACTGCGCCAGTTTCACCGAAGGTTTCAATCGCTGTTTCTCCCAGCGAAGAACTCAGCATAACATCGGCAGTTTGAGAAAAAGAGCCGTAAGAGGAGATGAGTTGCTGCGAATGTGCTTTGCCCGCAACAAGAAAAATACAGAAAATACCGTATAAAAATATTTTTGATTTCATGACCTTAATTTTTATGAATTACGATGCGTTCGAGGGCTTCGATCCTCGATTTCAAATCATCAATTTGTATTTGCTGGTCATTAATAATTTGCTGCTGCTCCTGCATAGCTTTAACCAGCGGTACGGTAAATTCGGCATAGCGCAGGCCGTAGTGGTCGCGTTCATTTTTGGGTGTGTCAATTCCCGAAAAATCGAAACCCAGATTTTTGGCTGTATATTCCACTTCCTGAGCAATGAAGCCGGTTTGCACTATCTGCGATTTAATTAGTGCGTTTTCACCCAGTTGGCCCCTAGCGTGCGCAATGCTGTCGGGGAGCTGCATAAATTGTATCAGGCTGTTAACATCCAGGGTGTAGGTAACCGGATTAAGTTTCATGATAAAATCCAGTCCGGGCACATTGTTTTTTACGTTATTTTTAAAACGACCATCGCTTAAGTTTGTCCAGTTTGCATAACCGCCGATGCTTGTAACACTGCCATTGCCAACACGAATCTGGTTGCTTGCTGTAATGGACGCTCCGTTTCCAATTGCTGTGGAGTTGTTGATGTTCCATGTGCCATCTGCAGGACCCGCCCAGTTTCCCAAAGCGGTATTGCTGCCGCCCGTGTTGGCAAAATACATGGCATTGGGGCCAACCGCTGTATTGGCATTGCCATTGGTGTTCTGGTATAAGGCTCTGGTTCCTACAGCTACGTTGTACGATCCAAAATCATTTTTCCAGGCTGCATCGTTCCCAAAAGCACAATTTTCTGCACCACTGTAATTTTTTGACAAGGCAGAAATTCCTACAGCAGTATTTAAATTGCCGGTTTTATTATGGTACATTGCATCCATGCCGTAGGCAGTATTGTTGTAACCGGTGGTATTCAACAAGAGTGAATTGTAACCGGTGGCGGTATTATTATATCCGGATGTGTTGAAGGCCAGTGTGCTGTTTCCTATTCCGGTATTACCCTGTCCGGTTTCATTGGCATTCAGTGAATAAGACCCAACAGCGGTATTGCCAAAACCCGTCGTATTTGAATACAGGGTATTGGGGCCGAGTGCAGTATTGTCAGAGCCTGTTGTATTATTTACCATTGATTTTGAGCCTATGGCTGTATTATCGACTGCCTGCGAACCAGAAGCTCCATAACCGTTTTTGTATAATGCCGAATCACCAATGGCAATGAGGTTGTTGATGGTTTCGCTAAATGATAATGCTTCCTGACCTATTGCAATATTAAAATTACCGGTGGTATTTCCCGACATAGCAAGTTCACCAATGGCAATATTGTTATTACCAGTGGAATTATAACTTAAAGATGATTTACCTATCGCAATATTTTTTTTCCCGGTGGAATTGCTGAAAGCGGCATTACAACCAAGCGCAACATTATAGTCGCCTGAAGTATTTTTGTAGCCGGCAGAAAATCCTACAGCGGTGTTGCCTTCGCCGGAGGAATTGTTGAACAGTGCCCACTCCCCACAAGCAGCATTGAGGCTGCCGGTTGTGTTTGAATATAAGCTTTGGGCACCAAAAGCTGAGTTGTCATGGCCTGATGTATTTGATTTCAAAGATTGATAACCAAACCCTGAGTTAGCGTCTCCGGATTCGTTTGCTTCCAGTGCCTGAAATCCTGAAGCTGTAGAATAACTTCCAGTTGTGTTGGAAGAAAGTGAACCATAGCCCAGCGATGTGTTTTCTGATCCCAAAGTGTTATCAAGCAGTGCATTGGTACCTACAGCAGTATTTTTACTTCCGGTAGTGTTGTATTTTAAAGTATTATTACCAACTGCTACATTGTGGTTGCCCGATGTATTGCCATATGCCGCACCATATCCTATGGAAACATTATTAATTCCGATTGTATTATTGTAACCTGCACCATACCCAATGGCAGTGTTGCCTTCGCCTTCGGTATTACTGTAAAGCGACCATACGCCAAAAGCGGCATTGTATGAACCGTTTGTGTTATTAAGCATGCTTTGTACTCCGAATGCTGAATTGTTATTGCCATTGGTATTATACTTTAAGGTTTGGTATCCAAGCCCTGAATTTGCCGTTCCGTATGTATTTTGTTCTAAAACTTCGCAGCCCACAGCAGTGACATGGTTACCATAATCATTTTCTTTCAAAGCATTGTAACCGATCGCAGTGTTGAAGTCCCCGGAAATGTTTTTTGATAGCGCACAAGTGCCAAGGGCAGCATTAAAACTCCCATCTACATTCATCTGAAGTGCCCCAAAACCGTTTGCAGTGTTGGAGTAGCCTATGGTGTTATCTTTCATAGCCTCATAACCTAATGCCGTATTCCTTGTGCCGCTTACATTCGATTTCAGGGACTGATATCCGATTGCAGTTGATTGTTTGGTCGTATCCGTCAATCCGGCTTCCATGCCGATAAAAACTTCTCCTGCCGGCGAGATTCTGCCTGCCTGCTTGTTATTTACATGTATGTTAAGTGGCACACTGTCGGTAGTTCCGATGAAATGGGTGCGGTCAATAGTACCGCTGTTGCCGAGCAGACTCCATCCGTTATTGTTGGCAGGAGATTGCGCCTCCCACTGCACTGTGTTTTGATTCCAGGTTAAAACCTGGCCGCTGGCTGTCGGTGCTACACCTGCAATCATTGCCGAATGAACCCCTCCGGACTCAGTAATGGTGATTTCGTTGCCGAGAATGTCAAGATTATTAATCAATTCATTGTTCGGGTCAGCGTCAGCATCCTGGGTTTCATCGGTGAATGAACCGCCGCCTTTGGAAAGTTCCACAGTTTGGCCGGTTTTTGAGAGGGTTTGGATTTCGTTGGCCGGATCGTTATCGCCATCGCCGAGGTTGGTGATGATTCCCGTGGTGTTGTCAACATTTATTCCTGAGCCTGATTGATAATTTCCGGTGAGGGGGCTGGTTGCGGTTCCATTCCCGGAAAGGGTAATGCCATCGGTAACGGCACTTTGCGTTCCCCAATCATCACCAGCGGGAACTTGTGCCTGCCATTGTGCGGTGGTGTTATTCCAGGTGAGCACTTCACCATCGGAAGCGGGAGCACTTGCAGAAATTTGTGCCGACTGTGTGCCGCCGGCATCGGTTATGGAAATTTGGTTTCCCTGAATAGAGAAGGCTGTGTTGAGTTCGTTAGTTGCGCTGGTGTCAGAGAAATTAACATTCCCGGCTTTATCTGCATATTTTGCATAAGGAACGCTCAACAACTCATTTACACCCAGCAAGGAAAACTGGCCACTGCCCGAAATATCCAGTTCTACTTTTAAAAAATGCTGCTGCTCACTCCAATCGATCAGGTTAAATTGTCCTGTAACCTGATTTCCCTGTCCGATAATTAAATTTATCAGACCAAAAGAATTGGTCTGCACATTATGAATTTCGCTATAAACCACATTGCCTCCTGATGATCCCGAAAGCACAGTGAGTTGAAGAGCCACATTTGAGGATGATAGAATTTCGCCATTGCCATCCCTTACGATGGCCTGGTAATTCATTCCGTTGGGTGATTGAGCAACCGACAGCAGGTGCCATACAATCAGCCATACCAAAAGAAAAGTTCTTGTTTTCATAATTCCTTTTTTTAAATTTACAATGGTTTTTATTGGTGAATTTATGATTATCCGATAAAGATTTTTTTGACCAGAAGGCCGGCTCCGTAATAGAGTTTTATGGAATAAACAGCCGGTGGCAGATCAAGCTTCACCGATTTATAATCCTGGTTAATAATCAACAGGTTGGCCATGACTTTTCCATTAGTATCTGCAACCTCCACAAACCCTTTAGTGATGATGCAATTGGCATGAATACAAAGTGTTTTTCCGATAGAGTAGATCATGATGGAACTGTCGGCATTAAAGGTTTTCATTATCGGTGGTTTTGTGTTCATTTTTAAAATATCCACACGGATTTTTATTATGAAATATGTTGAGGCAAAGCTATGCCGGGGATAGCATTAAAGCCAAATACAACCGGTATGTAAACAGTATGCTAATAAGAAAAATGAAGTATTCATCAGGTATGCACCCTGGCTTTTCAGGGGTCGGTTGTAATTTGCTTTCAATGACTTATGAATATCATTATGTCTTGGTTATAAAAATCTCAGGAATACCCTGATTTTTATAAATTTGTATGATTAAACGGATGATTCAAAATTGATAAAGCATGAAAAAAGCGTCATACAGAGGAATTTTGCTATTCACGTTTTTGTTGCTCTTACTAACATTGAAAGCAATAAATGATTCATCCTTGCTAATGAGAAATGCAGAAACTCAGCAAATCAGGTTATATCTGGAGCAGGCAGCAGATTTACAAAATTCCTCCCCGGCGCGTGCCCTGGAACTCATTGACCAGGCACTGAACATGGCCAAAAATAACTCACAGATAGAAATGATTGAACTACTCGCCAGGTGCTACAATCAAAAGGGAATTATCCATACCATTAACGCCAATTACCTGGAAGCACTCGAAAACTACAACCTTGCTCTGGAAGCATATAAAACATTAAAAACAATATCCAAAGAAAAAGCTGAACACACCGAAGGAAGAGCAAATATACTGGCAAATATTGGAGCTATCTATTATCACAAACATAACCTTCCCAAAGCTTTGGATTACTGGTTAGATGCGTTGGGTCAAATCAGCAAATTACAGTCGCCGGATTCCGAAGCACAACTCCTGAACAACATCGGGATTGTGTATTTTGAGATGAAGCAGCCCGAAAAAGCACTTGAATACTACAATCAGGCACTTGACATTTTTTTGGTATCTGACAATGAAGAAGGCATTGCCATGTGTTACACCAATATCGGCGAAATATACGGGCATTTGGGCTATTATTCCAAAGCGTTGGAACTATTGGAAAAATCGAAGGCCATCAAAATTAAAACAGATAATATATATGGCCTTTTGCAATGTGTGCTCACCATGGCGGAGCTTACCCTGAAAATGAATGAATATACCAAAGCCATCGAATTTGCCAACGAGGCCAATATCCTTGCCGTCGAGCTGGAGGCCAAAAAAGACATGCTGAAAAGCTTTGAACTGTTATCGAGGGCTTATGCTGCAACAAAAAATTACAAACCGGCATACCAAAATCAGTTGATGTATCAAATCATAAACGACAGTATTTTTAGCGAGGAGAAAAACAACCTCTTCAATGAAATGCAATCGGAATACGAAGAAAAGCTCAGGCAAAATGAAATAGAAATCTTAAAACAGCAGGAAAAACATCAGCGTACCGTTAAAAAAATTCTTATGATTGCCCTGGTGACTATTGCCGTTGTGTCAGCTTTGCTGATTGCATCGCTGATTGCCCGTAAGCGCAAAGAAAAGGCTTTGCATTTAAAAGATAACCAACTGCTGGAGAAAGAAAAAATACTGGTAAGTACACAACTGGAAAAGCAGGAAATGGCCAATACAGAACTAAACCGCGAAATTGAGTTCAAAACCAGGCAGCTAACTTCCCACGCGCTCAACATCATGCAAAAGAATAAAATGTTGCAGGAGCTCGAAAAAACCATAGGTGCCACAATAAAATCAGTGGATGAACAAGCCAAAGGTGAATTGCGAAAACTAAAAAACCTCGTAAAGCAAAACCTAAAAACCGATAAAGACTGGGAGGTGTTTAAACTGTATTTTGAGCAAATCAACAAAGATTTTTTTGTACAACTGATGAAAATAAATTCAGAGCTAAGCCCCCACGATATCAGGCATTGCGCTCTAATCCAGCTCAATCTGAACATCAAAGAAACCGCCTCACTGCTCAACCTTTCGCCCAACAGCATCAAAAGTGCCAGATATCGCCTGAAAAAAAAACTCAACCTCCAGCCCGAAGATGATCTGTTAAGCTACCTAAGGAATTTATAATCACCCCCACAAATCTGCCCTAAAGTAACCCCTGATGATTTGAGAAAATAACCACATTAGGTTCAAAATCCTTAAAAATCCTCGAATCCGCAAGCATATTCTTTATTATCATCGAATTGAAC
>CAYNDN010000162.1:9074-9401 GCA_964395075.1 uncultured Lentimicrobiaceae bacterium
CTTGGTGGTGTACCGTGCACATTTATCTGTCCAAATCCGGAATATGAAAATGCCTTTAGCATGGCGAAAATTGTGGTGAGGTGAAGTAGTTTTTTCAATGTGTTAAACTTTTTATGATAAATCGCAAAATTAGGTAAAAATTGAATCAATAGAAATTCCTTTTACCACCTCGAATCCGCAAGCATATTCTTTATTATCATCGAATTGAACAGCCTGCCCCGATCCCTCGGGGAATTAAACGAATTTTAAATCATTCTAATGAGTGTTGTTTTGATTTCTGGATCATGCCATAATATTGATCTAATAAAAATCCTTGCGGATTTTAGG
>CAYNDN010000163.1:0-6187 GCA_964395075.1 uncultured Lentimicrobiaceae bacterium
GTCTGTGGCTGCTAATTTTATACTTTTGCAGGTTTATTATTTGATATTCAAAACCATTTGAAAGATGAAAATATCAGTTGAAGTAAGCTACTACCCTCTCAAGGTTGAATATATTCCGCCCATCAAAGATTTTATTGTACGAATGAATGGGTACAAAAACCTGAAAGTGCAAACCAACAACATGAGCACACAGGTTTTTGGCGAATATTTCGATGTGATGGAAGCACTTACAAAAGAGATACACAAATCGTTCGACCTGCCGCATTCCATTTTTGTGATGAAGATCATCAACGCCGACCTCAGATAACCAACCATGCAGCTTTCCGATTTTTTGGATGTCTTCTATAAAAATGTCCTGAATACAACCTGGCTTGAAGCCATCGCTGTTTTCTTTGGGCTATTAAGTGTTTGGTATGCCAAAAAGGCCAATATCCTGGTGTATCCCACAGGAATCATTTCTGTGCTGATCTATGTTTATATCTGCCTGTTTGCAGGGCTTTACGCTGATATGGGTATCAATGGATTTTATTTTATCATGAGTGTTTATGGCTGGTACAAGTGGACCCGCAAAGACAATCGTGATAAGGTAATTCCAATCACAAAAAATAATACCGGGCAGCATATTATCAGCATTTTAGGAACTGTGGTATTCTTTTTCATACTACGATACGTACTTACCAATTTCACAGATAGTACCGTGCCCAACTGGGATTCTGCGACCACTGCTATATTTATTGTGGGCATGTGGCTGATGGCCCTCAAGAAAATCGAAAACTGGATTTTCTGGATCATCGGCGACCTGATATCCATTCCACTGTATTTTCATAAAGGGCTTTTGCTTACCAGCTTTCAGTTTACCGTTTTTCTGGTAATTGCTATTTCAGGGTACTTAGAGTGGCGTAAAATAATAAACAAAAATCATGGGCAAGCTGGTTAAAATTGCAATCACCGGACCTGAATCCACGGGAAAATCAATGATGGCACAACAGCTTGCAGATCACTACATGACTGTGTGGGTACCTGAATTTGCCCGCCTACATCTGTTAAATATCGAACGACCATACAATTACGACGATATCCTGGAAATCGCTCAAAAGCAAATGGCCTCAGAAAAGGTTTTCGAATTAATAGCCAATAAATTATTGTTTGCTGACACAGAACTCGTTGTCACAAAAATCTGGTGTGATGTAAAATATCAAAAATGCCATCCCTGGATTATTAACGAGCTCAAAAAACAGCATTACGACCTGTATTTATTGATGGATGTTGATTTACCCTGGGAGTATGACCCGCTGCGCGAGCACCCTGATAAACGACAGTTCTTATTTGACCTTTATCGGAGAGAGCTTGAAAATTACGGTTTCAACTATAAAATTGTGAGTGGGAAAGGAGAAGACCGTTTTAATAATGGATGCCGGCTTGTAGAAGAGGTTTTTAATCATAAGGCCGGTTAAAACCATATTCCTTAATTTTAAATATTTGCACCAAAAAACCGTTAAAGCGAGATGAAATCAGAAACAGACCAAAAACTTCATGTAATTTATTTGCCTCGTTGGTACCCGCACAGGTACGATCCCATGATGGGGCTTTTCATCGAAAGGCATGGTGTATCGGTTAGTGAGTATGTTGATGTGTCAGTTTTGTATGTACATGCCGATGAGGAGTTAAATGAGAAAACCTATGATGTAGTTTTTGACGACGAGCATTTATACACCATTCGGATATACTTTGCCAAGTCCAAAATTAAACCAGCATTTCTGGCCAATATGATCAACCTGTTCCGGTTTCTTTACAGCCATTTGATGGGTATCCGGCTGATGAAAAAGCACAGGCGAAAAGCAAATTTAATTCATGTGCATGTGCTTACCCGTTTGGGAGTAATAGCCCTGACCAATAAAATTCTGTATCGAATTCCATTTGTAATAACAGAGCATTGGACGCGCTATCTTCCAACAACAGATACTTACCATGGCGCATTGCGAAAATGGTTTACCCAAAAAGTAGTAAAAAATGCTTCTGCCGTGATGCCGGTTACGGCTAACCTCCGCGATGCCATGATCGACAATAAGCTCATCAACAAAAACTATGTGGTCAACATTAATATGTTCCATCCGGAAGCAGAAAAATTGGACAGGCCAAAGAAAAAGATCGTGCATTTATCCTGCTTCACTGATAAGCAGAAAAATATTTCCGGGATTCTGCGGGTGATAAAGAAGCTGAGTGAAAAGCGAAATGATTTTATGCTCACATTTATTGGCGATGGTGAAGATTATAAGGAATTAAAAGCCATGTCGGATAACCTTGATCTAACAGATAAAGTAGTGGAGTTTGCAGGCCTCAAAGAGAATGAAGAACTGGCGGATATGCTCCGGAACGCTGACCTGATGATCATGTTCAGCAATTTTGAAAACCTGCCGGTTGTGATCCTGGAAAGCTATGCCAGCGGTGTGCCGGTAATTTCAACAAGGGTTGGGGGCATCCACGAACATTTGAATGATGAATTGGGAAAACTCACCAAACCGGGGGATGAAGCAGAGTTCTTGGCAGTGCTCAACGAAACCCTGGATAATTTGGATCAGTATCAAAGTAAAAAAATCAGGCTGTATGCTGAAAATCATTTCAGCAATGATGTGATCGGAAAGTCGCTTTATGAGGTTTATCAAAAAGCGACTGCAAAATAACTTGCAAACATTCAACAATTCCCCCACACCATGCTGGGTAAAATCTTAAATACATTCGGTACCAGGCTCATTTCGGCAATCCTCAATCTGCTGATTGCTGTAGTCATTTCCCGGGTTTTGGGCCCCGACGGAAAAGGCGAACAGGGTTTGATCATTGCTACCATTGCTTACATCCTGGTATTCGCCAACCTGATGGGAGGTGGTGCAGTTGTATTTTTAACTCCAAAGTTCCACACGGCAATCATACTCTTACCCGGATACCTTTGGTCGATAATTTCGGGATTTCTCTTTGCCTTAATCCTCCAGGCCTTCGATCTTGTGGATACTGAGATGGTTTACCATATTTGCGTATTGGCCGTTATCAGCACTTTTACTGCCATAAACTCATCAATTTTAATTGGTAAAGAAAAAATAGCACCTTCCAATTTGGTTGCCCTGGTTCAGCCGCTGGTAGTTTCAGCCGGTTTGATTGTCTTTTTCTTTGTTCTGGATAAACTAACAATATGGTCTTACGTAACATCACTCTATATAGGGTTTTTTCTGGCTTTTGTGTTTAGTCTCATTTACCTTAATAAGTTTGGTGATGGATTTAAAATCAACGCATACGCTGATTACAGGCAGGTAATTCTGAAAATGATCCAATACGGTTTACTGAATCAGTTGGCTCATATTTTTCAACTTTTGAGTTTTAGGATGAGCTACTATTGGTTGGAACAGCTTTTTTCGGAAAGAGAAGTGGGGATATATTCTAACGGAACAAACTTAGTAGAGTCTATCTGGCTGATCAGCCGGAGCATTAGCATGGTGCAGTATGCCCGGATAGCAAATACAGAAGATAAAGCATATTCGCGGAAACTTACCGTGAATCTCACCTTTGCCGGGCTGGGAGCCAGTTTATTGTTGTTGATAATCCTCGTGTTTTTGCAGGCTGAACTGTTTATCTGGATTTATGGGCCTGGTTTTGGCGATGTTGGTTTGGTCATTAAAACCCTTGCTCCCGGAGTTTTGTTTTTTAATATTGCATTAATTATGGGGCATTATTTTTCCGGAATCGGGAAGTATCATGTAAATACAATTGCCTCTTTTGTGGGGTTGGTTGTTTCGGTGATTTTATTCAGCACGATGATTCCAGCCCTTGGAATTACCGGAGCAGGCTGGGCAACAAGTATTTCATATTTTACAACTTCAGTGATTGTTTTTGTTTATTTCCAAAATGACGCCCGGCTCAGGCCCATCGCATATATCCCGGCACAAAAAGATATCCGTGAAATTTTTATCTCACTTACAGGATATCTAAAAGGTAAAAAATAAAAGAGCAATCCGAATGGACTGCTCTTTTGGTACGATTAAAAAATCTTTCTCTATTAGTTTATCAATTTAATTTCTACCCTGCGATTTTCCTTCCTTCCTTCAGGTGTATCGTTAGGCGCAATCGGATTTTTTTCTCCATAACCGCCTGCTTCAAATCTGTTAGATTCGATACCTTTTGATACAAAATAGTCCTTAACAGCATTTGCACGGTCTTTTGATAGTTGGTGATTGAAATCTTCAGGACCAGTGTTGTCAGTATATCCATAAATTGTAAATCTTGCTTCCGGATATTCTTTCATGATACCAAGTATTACATCCAGTTTGTCAAATGAGGTACCTTTAATTTCTGCACTGGAGGAAGCAAACTGAATCTCTCTTGCATGAAAATTGATTGTTTCAACCACGACTTCCTCAACAGCGGGTGGAGGCGGAGGCAACTGGCATCCATTATTAGATGCAGGACCAACTTCCTGCGGGCATTCATCCAGGTTATCAGGCAGCCCGTCGCCATCAGAGTCGGGACATCCGGCATACCTTACCTCGCCTGCAACATCAGGGCACTTGTCGTTTTTGTCGATTACACCATCTCCATCGGAATCAGGACAACCATTGTTTTCCTTAGTTCCTGGTTCATTCGGACATTCATCATCTTTATCAGGTATGCCATCCGAATCTGAATCAGGACATCCGTAGAATTCAACTATGCCAGGTTCGTTTGGACAGGCGTCTTCTGAATCCTGTATGCCATCTTTGTCAGTATCGGGGCAGCCTTCAAACGCTTCAAGCCCTGCAACTTCAGGGCACTTATCTTTTTTATCAGCAATGCCATCACCATCAGCATCCTTAAATTCTCCAAACCTGATAACCAGACCTAAAGAATAATGCATATAATCATCAAACTCCCAGTTATAATCATACGATCCCTGGAAATTAACGCCGAACTGATCAACCGGCCATATACTTATACCTAATCCCATTGAACTTGAGAGGTATGTAACTTCGTCGATTTTGCTACCATTCATGCCCAAAAATAAATAAGGGTCGATTAGACCTCCATCAGGTAGCAGATATCCATTTGCGAATTTATACTCCAATTGGACCCCATATTTTAAAAACTTGTCGGAATCTACAGTTCTTTCCAGAGGAACTGTATTCATTTTATCAGGATCTACTTTAGCTACTGCCAAAAGTGCAGAGGCATTAAACGAAGGGTTTATATACCTTCCAAGACGAAACATGCTGGGCCTGTGTTCGCCCATCCAGTCTGCATCCGAAAACTGATCTCCAATTGATTTCGGCACAACATTAAAATCTACATAGTTAGTACTTACTCCAAATAGCCATGGGTATTCAGTACTTTGGGCCTTCGACTCGAGGCCGAATGCAATCAATACGGTAAAAATGAATAGAAGTTTTTTCATACGTTTAGCATTTTTTGACGTGAATAATTACTGGTTAGTAGTACATAAAAATAAAATATGTTAATAACAACATTTAATGTAAAAATTTGTTCTATCGGCATTACCATTAAGGGTGAAATTTTTTTACCTTTCAATTCTACCTATTTCGTAATTATAATTAAATCTGTGCATTATGGTTTTTGTTTTCAACTTGCATAATGATTTATCCTACCTATCCACAAAAATCGCGTTCCATTACCACGTCTTTCATTAAAAAACTGAATCAATATGACTTAAAAACCCTGAAAAATTTAATTTTATAAATCTAAAAATTTTTCAGGGTTTTTTATTGCGTAAATATCACAAAATCCACGCCCTGAAGGACGTGGCAAAATATTTTATTATTTTGTGAATTAAGCAGGTTATCAACTTAAATTATGATTTAGTTAATTTTTATTATCTGTAAAAAATACTTGCAGGTATTATAAATTTATATCGAATATTGAATAGATTTGCGATAAAGTAACAAAAATGGAAAAAAGTAAAGATTTTAGCCCAGGCAGTTGGACAGAGCTTCAGGAGGTGCTCTTTCATGATGCGTATAACGCCAAAATCGACCGGATCAGATCACCATATATTTACAGGGGACTTTCAAATTTTGATTATCCTCTCGAAACATCATTAACGAGGCTTAAAGGAAATTATAAAATGCTTGAATTCCATTTGCTTAGGAACTTCAAGAAATATTCCCATCAGCCTGATATTATAAACAATACAGATTGGGACTGGTTGGCT
>CAYNDN010000163.1:6197-9400 GCA_964395075.1 uncultured Lentimicrobiaceae bacterium
TGCCTACAAGGCTTTTGGATTGGACCTATTCGCCTTATGTGGCGTTGCATTTTGTTACCTCTGAACTTGAAAAATTTGACCGTGATGGCATTATCTGGGCACTAAAGTACGAATCGCTTATCGAATATCTTCCCGAAAAACTGAGCTGCGAATTGAAGCGGGTTGGCTCTAATAGTTTCACCAGTTCAATGCTAAGTAATGTTTATAAAAACCTGGGTGAGCTATCCGATGAAAAATCAGAGTTTGCTGTAGCATTTGAATCGCCATCTTTAGATAACAGGATTGTGAATCAGTTTGCCATATTTACTTTTATGTCGCATGCAGAAAGCCTGTTGGATGAATGGCTGGATGATAAACCGGAATTATTTTTCAGAATACGGATTCCGGCGGAAATGAAGTGGGAGATCAGGGATAAATTAGACCAGGTGAATATAAATGAAAGGGTTCTGTTTCCCGGATTCGACGGGCTTTCGAAATGGTTGAAACGACACTATGCGCCGAAGAAGAAATAAGGAGCATTTGCGATTTTTGCAGGAGGCATGATGTGTGAGATTAATATGGGAAAATTGAGTGTTGGAATTGGTAGAGTGAAAAAGTATAAAAATACCCGGCAACTATTGTTCTGCCGGGTATTTAAGTTTTTCTTGTCCACAATTCCGCAAACAAATTAAATTTCCTCTGTAAGTTCAAGAAACCGCTTGTATTGAATTGCCAACATACTCTTGGCGTGCAATGCTCCGTTGGCCTGGCTGATCATGGAAACCTTTGCGGCAGTTTCAGGGTCGGGGGCCTCGTAAATATCAATAAAATCGTATTCACCCAAAATGGCATAGTGGGCGATGAATTTTACTTCCGGGCACTTTTCCCTTACCTGTTCCAGCCAGTTGCGGCCCTGGCGTTCGCGGTTTTTCATTTCAAATGAAAGATCGGTTGACAATTTTGTGAAAAGCATGTAAGTCTGCATAATTACCTCCTATTATTAAATGGTTATTTTGAAGATCGAAGATACAAAAAAAGATTTAGATGCCACCAATTTCCAAACCCGTGCACCTCGACCCTTAATATTACTTTTTCCGAAAACAGCAACGAAATAAGAAAGATCGAAATCTACAGCCTCATTGGAGGGATTGTTAAAACTATCAAAAATGTAAGTACCCAAAGTATCAGTGTTAACACAAATTCAATGGTCAATGGCGTTTACGTGGTTGCTGTATATTCTGCGCAAGGCGTTCAAACTACAAAATTTATTAAAGAGTAATTTCTTTAACTCGATCAAATATCAAAAGCCCTGTCTCTATAAGTCAGGGCTTTTTTGTAGAAAACATCCCTGATTTGGGAATAAAGCCCAAATTGAAAAACACATCACTCAATCCATAGAGCAATCATAGAAAACGTTTCAGCCATATTTTGATCTGCATTCAAATTCAGGAATAAAATTTGTTATTTTTGAATGAAATTGAAATAACGATTATGAGATACAGTAGTTACATAATTTTTATTGTGGTTATCATTTTAGCATCATGCAAAAAAGAAACAAGCGACCCAAATAATTGTCCGAATTGCTCACCTTCGTTGGATGATTTCGGTTTTTCGGCAGATTTTGGATGGAATAACACCCGAAAGGTGGATTTAGTGATCAATGCATCAACAAGTATGATCATCACAATTACACCGGTAAACGAAGAATCCATAATTCACAAAGGCTACTTTCCGGGTGGCGAAAATGCCAAATACGAAACCCGAATAGATATTCCTGCCTATTTCGAACAGATCAGTGTAAACGGAAAAAACACCAATGTAACCGGTAACTTTATCGAGGTCAACCTGGATGAAAAAAAAGGCAATCTTAAATCAAGTAATGAAATCAACGAAATTGTAAGCTACTGGGATTTGGATGAAAATGAAGGGATTGTGGTTTCAGATGCTATTGGCGAAAATGATGGCGAATTGATCGCAGGCACCTGGGCCCAGGGAATTTCAGGAAGCGGAATAGAATTTAATGGTGATACCGGGGTAGTTTTAATCCCCGAAAGCGAAATCCTGGACCTGATTGATCAGGTTACATTAACTGCATGGGTAAAAGCATACAACAAAAAGGAATCAAAGATTGCCCAGAAAGGTGATTGGGACGGTTTTAATTTGGGTATGGGAAAATGGACAGGGTGGAAAGCATACATTATGATGGAGGATTTTAACTATCATAAAGTGGAATGGGATGGCGGAATTCCGCTAATGAATGAATGGTATTTCCTGGCAATGACATACGATGGGAGCAGTTTTAAATTGTATGTTAATGGTCTTCTGCGCGACGAAATTGCTTTAACCGGAGCTATTCATAATAATAGCCGCGACTTCTGTATCGGATCGGACAACAATGCCCAAAAACATTTTCATGGAGTGATTGATGAAGTTGGGATTTATAGTACAGCTTTATCTTCCCAGGAAATTCAGGATATTTATCAGGTTATGCCCAATTCAGATTTTGACGGTGATGGGGTTCCTGATTTTCAGGATGACTACAGCAATGATCCTGAACGGGCATTTGATATTTACTGGCCCTCAGGCAATCCGGGTAGTCTTGCTTTTGAAGACCTCTGGCCAGGAAAGGGCGACTTTGATTTCAACGATTTGGTTTTGGATTTCCAGTTTAAAACCGTTACCAACGCAAATAACTATGTTGTTGAAATGTTCGGCGATTTCACCATCAAAGCTGTTGGTGCAAGCCTCAGAAATGGTTTTGGATTCCAGTTTACAAACAATTTCGAAGATATCGAGGTTTCCGGTTCAGTGCTTACCGAAAATATTATTCAGCTAAATACGAATGGTACCGAACAAAACCAGGAACTGACAACTGTAATTGTTTTCGACAACACCTACAGCATCTTGCCCTCACCGGGTGGAACAGGCGTGAATGTATCGCCGGATTATCCTTACGCTGAACCTGAAACAGTTACAATTTACATGGATTTTCCTGATAACCAACTACAACAATCCGACATAGAAATTGAGAATTTCAACCCATTTTTGATTGTAAACAGGAACAGGAACAAAGAAATACATCTGCCCGATTTTGCACCTACCAGCCTGGCTGATTTCAGCTACTTTGGTATTTCTTATGATGATTCGAATCCCGCAACAGGCAGATATTTTAGGAACTACTGCAAATTTTGTGGAAGATCTTACAGAAAAACACACATAAAGCT
>CAYNDN010000164.1:0-9345 GCA_964395075.1 uncultured Lentimicrobiaceae bacterium
TTGGTGTTTGGGGAACCTGGTGGCCAGATAGTCCCGGAAATCCTGAGAAAATTGATATCACAATTTACGAAGATGATGGTGGAATGCCGGGGGCAGTTATTGACGGCTATGGCGAAGAAACAAACTTTTATGCTGAAGAATGGTTTACAGGCGATGAGCACGAAAGTTATTACAATTTTACATTCCCTTCCCCATTAACATTTACTGAAGGACATTACTGGATCAGCTTCCAGATTCACGACAGCTACGATAAAGTTGGACAGTGGGGCTGGCAGGACAAAACCAACACCAATTGGGAAGTTTGGCACTGGCGTAACCCGGGTGGTGGATTTCCAGGCGGTGGTTCAGAAGATTGGGCTCCCAGTAATTTTATAACACCTTTTGTTTCTTATTTGGACAATAGGTTTGCGCTTTATGCTGTTGCCTATGACAACGACATTGCCACAACGGCAATTACCAGTCCTGCAACAGGCGTACTTACAGCAAGCGAAACTGTAACCATGACCATTAAAAACCAGGGTAACAATACCCAAACCGGTTTTGATGTTGCCTTTCAGGTTGACGGTGGTGCATGGGTTACCGAAAATGTTGGCACTCTATCATTGGATTCTGAGGAATCTGCCGATTATTCTTTTACAGCAACTGCTGACCTTTCGGCAACAGGTTTCCATACCATCAATGCAAAAACAATGTTGCTTGGTGATGAACAGCCTGCCAATGATGAGCAAATGATTGATGTTACCAACTATGGGACAATTTACCCGATGATAAATTACGATACAGTTGAAGTAACAACTTGTTCCGGTACATTCACCGATATGGGTGGTGTTGATGGTGGTATCAATAGCGGTGACAACGGTGTGATTACTTTCTATCCCGGCGAACCCGGCAAGAAAATCAAAATGGAATTCTTCGGCGATTGGGATATTTCGCACACTACCGGTGGAATTAAGCCTTTCCGCGTTTTTGACGGACCAGATGTTAATTCACCGTTAATTGGCGAGTGGACACAAAACGACTGGCGGGATTACGGCCTGAAACCAGGAATTCTTAAAGCCCTTGGTGCTACCGGTGCAATGACCATCAGGTATCTGTGCCCAAACTGGGATGCAGTAGATGGCTGGACAGCCCTGGTTGAATGCTATACCCAGGAAGATGATGACTTTGAAATGACCGATTTCCATATTGATCCTACACTGGTGTTTACCGAGCAGGATATCCTTTTCTCAGCTACAGTGCGTAATATTGGAGCCATTGCACAAACCAAAACTGTTACATTTTATGTGAATGATGTGGAAGTTGGTACAGCAACTACCGATGGTGATGTTGCTCCTACCGAATCTGCTACTGTTACATATACACATGTATTTACCGAATCAGGAGATGTAGTGATTAAGGCTGCACTGCCAGTTGACTCAGGTGATATTGATGACAACGAAATGACAGTTGAAACATTTGTATGGCTCAATGGTTGGTTTGTTGAGAGCTTTGATGATGGGTATTTCCCTCCGGACGATTGGACACCCGGTTTATCATGGTCAGGTAACGAATGGGGCTATTCCGGTGCCTGCGCAGCATCGTATGTTGAAACTTTTGTAGAAGACACCTTGTGGACACCACAACTTGTAATGCATGATGGCGACTTTATTTCTTTCTGGGCCAGGACTTCTAACTGGTGGCCTGGCAACCTGAAAGTTGTTTGGAAAAATGGTGAAACCGGTGAAACACAACTACTCGAATATATTGATCTGGCATTTTCCTCACAATTTATCGATTTCCAGGTAGATGTATCTGCAGCGGCAGGAAATAATTACCTGGGTTTTGTAAATGTTGGCGACATTGCTTGGTCATGGGGTTCTGATATTGCTATAGATGAAGTGATGGGTGCAGGCATCCTTTACTTCTACTACGACTACGACATGAAGATGGTTGAGTTTAATCCTAACCCAACACCTTCAAAGAACGAAGCTATCGACCTTGAGGTAACTGTTCAAAACAATGGTCTTGTTGCCCTGGCTAACGGTGAATACACGGTAAAAATTATGCAAGTTACCGAAGATGGCGATATTGAAATGGCATCTGTACCCGGTATTGCAGCGAATCCAACACAGGTAAAAACACATACCTTATCCGTTACTTTCGATAAAATTGGACCTGCCGAAGTTTATGCTGTTGTTGATCTTCCCGATGACCAAAAGCCAAACAATGATGTGTCGATTGTAAGGCCGGTTTATGTGCAGGTAAATGGCACTACAACCGTTACTGTTGCTAACGGAACAGATGAAGCATGGACCATTCCATGTCCTCTGGGACAGGCATGGGCCATTAGTGAAGTTATTTATCCGGCTGATATGATTAGCCCAACCGACATTACGGGATTCATCACGGGAATTTCCTACGAATTCAACAACTATAATACAGCCCCAACTCTTGGAGTGCCAATTGAAATTTGGGTTGGAGAAACTGAAGAAGATGACCTTACCAATGGATTCATTAATGGTACTGAACTTACCAAAGTTTCAGAAGCTACTATTGATTTGCAAATGGGACTCAACCAGCAATTGTATATTCCTTTCCTTGCACCTTATGATTATCAGGCTGGAAACCTTTGCGTGTTGTTCTTTATGCCTTATAGTAATGAATGGTACCAGGGTGTTCAGTGGGTAGGAACCAGTCATGGGCCTGTGCCTGATAGTACAGTTGGTTATACAACATCTTACGACCCACCACTCGATCCTAATACAATTGGTTCGAACCCATATATTAGCTTTAAGCCCTTTACGCCAAAAACTTCATTCTACATTGGTACGGTTGGAACCGCAATCCTTTCAGGTTTCGTTTACGACGAAAACGGAGCCCCCTTTGAAAGTGCAAAAATTGAAGTTGTTGGTTTTAATAATGAAACCTATACTGCTGCTAACGGAAGTTACAATTTTACCGACCTGCTGGCATGGGAGAATTTGATTAGAGCATCGTATTTTGGTTATTATGATAATAACCAGGGTATTGTGCTTTTCGAGGAAGTAAACAACACGCTTAATTTTAACATGGAACTATTGCCTCAGGTAACAGTTTATGGTACGGTTATAGGCGACTGGGATTTCTCACATTTCCTGGAAGGAGCCGAGGTTTCCTTAAATGGCTACGAAGACTATTCAGCCACAGTAGCGGCTGATGGCACGTTCTCAATCCCAAATGTTTACGGTGCTAAAACCTACTCCCTCACCATCACCTACCCGGGTTATCAAACCTACACCAACACCAATGTTCAGGTAGCGGATGATGACTACAATTTCTACACACTCTCACTATCTGAGCTAAAAATCAGCCCATTCTACACCCAGGCCGAACAAGTAAATCCCGGAACGGTGAAGGTTAGCTGGAACGCTCCGCTGGATGGCATAGCCGATACATTAACCTGGGAATACGTCATTAACAATGGCTACACTGCAGAGCTTGGGGAAGAAGTTTGGTTAGGTAACATTTATGAAATGGAGCCGGGAACCATTACTCAGGTTTCATTGTATTGGAAGCAATATGGCTTGACCTCTGATACGGTTAGACTCGACCTTGTTGACCTCGGGGGCAACGTGTTCTATTCAAGTGAACGTTTTATTACTGTGCACGATGGCTGGACTGTAGTTGATGTTCCAAATATTACTTTTGAAGGCGGACAGTTTTATGCCATGGCCTATTGGGATGGTATGAATCTTGACTTCACCGACTATCTTGCTGCTGATGCGTGGACCGCAGGAACTGGTATAAATTATGCTTACATCATGTATCCCGGAGCTCCACCATACTTACTTTCAGAAGTAATTCCTGACTTGGATTTTACTTTCCAGATTGACGTCGAAATTGTAACTGCTGCTCCTGAAACAGGACGTTACAACGAAGGCTACAACATTTTCCGAGGGCCTTATGCTGACATCAACAACTGGGATTCGTGGGAAAAGATCAATGATGAGCCTGTATTGGGTTACGAATATCTGGATGGCGAATGGCCACAAGCCGAAGAAGGCTATACCTATGGTGTACAAACTGCTTATACTACTGGTAACTCTGAGGCGGCTTTCTCGATTCCTATCGTTAACAACCCAGACCTGCCTTGCGAAAATCCATGGACTTATATCCAGACTGCACAGGTGCATACCATCAGCATTCCGGCATCGGCTGATGTAAATATTTTTGGTGAACCGCTGGAAAACGGCGATTGGATCGGCGTGTTCTTTTTCGATAATGAGGGTAATGAAGTTTGTGGTGGCACCGGACAGTGGGGAGGCCCGTTTGGAACAGGCGGTGCAGTGGTTAATGCTTATGGCGATGATCCTACAACAACCGAAAAAGACGGCTTTGCCGCTGGAGAATTATTCCGCTGGAGAATGCATACTTGCAGCGACTGGAAAGAATATCCTGCCGGAGCTACCTACGATCCTGAAAAACCAAATCAGGGACAATTTGCTGACTTTGGCCTTTCGGCACTGCTTTCACTTGAGGTAATGTACTGCCAGTATTACACGCTTTCGCAGGGATGGAACAGCCTTTCAAGCTACATCATCCCCAACAATCCCAATGTGGAAGATATGTTTGCCCCGATGGTGAATAACCTTACCATCATCCGCAACCTTTCGCAGGTATACTGGCCGGAAGAAAACCTCAACACCATAATTGATTTCAATAACAATTCAGGTTATGCCCTGAAAGTTACTGAAGAAACGCCGATGGAAATTTGTGGCGCAGAATTCGTAACCGGCGAACTTGTGCTTGAAAATGCAGGTTGGTATTATCTGCCTGTAGCAAGCGAATGTGATGTGGATGCCATGACCCTCTTCGAAGGTGTGATTGATGATATCATCATCGTTCAGGATCTCATCGGTTCACAGTTGTTCTGGCCTGCAATGGGTGTGTATTCACTGGAAACACTGCTTCCCGGAAAAGCGTATAAGATCAAAATAGCAAATCCTGTAACCCTCCTCTTCCCGGTTTGCGAAGGAAGAACAGAGCCTACAACATACAACCAGGTAAACAGCATGGAAACACCATGGGGACAACTCCACATGACTCCTGCATCTCAGGTTGTTGCCTTCCCTGCTGAAGCTATCACTGAACTGACGTCAGGTGATGTTATTGGTGGTTTCGACCAAAACAACCAGCTTTGCGGATACATGGAAATTGGCGATGATTCACAAAACAATGCATTGATGCTTGTTGGTGATGATGTAACCACCTTGGGAAAAGACGGCTTCACTGAAGGTGAAACCATCACATTCCGCGTTATCAGAACCAAATCAGGTGAAGAATACATCATGAATGTTGAATGGGATTACAATTTTGAGAATGCTTCAGGATCATACTACTCCGAAAGTTTATCAGGTGTAAAATCCACAACGCTCGACGTAACCGGAATCGGCAATACAGCCACAGGCGAAGTGGAGATATATCCCAACCCGGCTACCGATCAGTTGGTAATCACCATCAATATGGAAGCATTCAGCAGCACCCTTATATCTATAATCGACACCAAAGGAAACGTTGTTATGGAAACACGCATGGATGTTGCTCAAACTACATTGAACATTAATAGCCTGGAATCAGGCATATATTTTGTCAAGATTGATTCAGACCAGTTTAATAAAATTACAAAACTCATCGTTAAATAGGTCTTTTCATAAACGTTAGGTTTTTAGGTTTTAAAACCCTGTCATTGATTTGGCAGGGTTTTTTTGTTTGAAAAGGGTGAATAAGATATGGTTGTAAAATCCAGAATCCAAATCAGAATTGCTCAGGTACAGACGCCCAAATTGGGCGTCTGTACGAATGATTTGCTAGACAAAGAATTCATACATGTGTGAATTAAGGAGATAAGGAAAAAGAATTTTAAATTAAAAAATTTCTTTCACATCTCCAGCTTATACACCTTTCCCGGCAGTGCCCGCACCAATCCCTGAAACTCGAGGTTGAGCAGGGCGGCAGCAACTTTGCTGGTGGGCATTTCGATTTTCAGACAGATGTCGTCAATCCCCAGCGTATCTTCCATGCGCAAAACATCCGTGATTTTTTCTTCCTCGGGAGTGAGTTCAATAAATAGTTCACGTTGTATTTTGGGCTTCACCTCGTTTGCCCTTTGCCATCCCATGATGTAAGAAAGATCTTGGGCAGATTGCACCAAATGTGCCTGATTGGTTTTGATAAGGTGGTTACAACCCTCAGACCAGGTATCGCCAATTCGCCCGGGAATACTAAAAACATCCCGATTGTAAGAGTTGGCGATATTTGCTGTGATCAGGGCACCACCTGATTTTGCCGCTTCAACCACCAGGGTTCCGTCGGCCATGCCGGCGATAATACGATTCCGCTTGGGGAAGTTTTCGCGGTCGGGTTTAGTTTTGGATATAAACTCGGAAAGCAATCCGCCGTGATCCAGAATTTTATTGGAAAGGGCAGTGTTCAGGTAGGGATAAATTCGGTCAAGCCCGTGCCCCAGTACTGCCACCGTTTTCAGGTTGTTTTCCAATGATGCTTTATGGGCGCAGGTGTCGATTCCATAAGCCAGCCCACTCACCACCAACACATTTTGTGCTTTCAGGTCGCGAATGATCTTTTCACAAATTCCTTTGCCGTATTCCGTAGCTTTGCGGGTTCCTACAACACTTATCACATGTGAGGCATTCAAATCCACATTACCTTTCAGGTAAAGCATAATAGGAGAATCGACACAATTTTTCAGACGGGCGGGATATTTTTTTTCCAGGTAAAACAGCGGGATGATGTTGTTGTCCTCAATGTATTTGATTTCCTCTTCAGCGCGCACCAGCACATTTTGTGAAAGGATAGCATTCACCAGCTTTTGACCGATACCGGGAATTTTTTCGAGGGCCTTTTTGTTTTGTTTAAAAACAGCTTCCACACCGCCGCAATAAGCCACCAGTTTTTTACCCAGCACATCGCCCACACCGGGCAGTAATGTTAATCCTATTTGATAAAGTAACATCAGGAATTTTGTTGTGGGGCTAAAGTACTGAATTTTCTTTCATTTCCTGAGGATTGGGAAAAAATGGCTAAATGTTTTTTTCGAGTGCTATAATTAAACTCAGGATTGTGAACCCTTCTGTTGAATAGAAGAATTAAAACATTATTCCGTTTCATACGCTTGCCGGTAATTTTGCTGTGGGTGTTTTGTGTTTATGCCATTCATATTCGAAATTTAGCACCCTGCAAACTGAAATTTTCTAATCATACAAGCTGCGTTGTATCCAGGTTTTCAATGTTGTAATTTAGCATTCGTTTAAAACATCAATTTGTTATGCTGCCACTCTATCATAAAACTCCGATAAAATTCCTGCTCAAGTTGGGAGCCTTTTTGTTTCCGTTGTTTTTCATTTATGGACCTTTTAATGACGAAGAAAACAATGCCATCAGTCAACAGGTTTGGTGCTACATTATGGCCGGACTGGTTTTTGATGTGGTCGTGCTTTTCACACTGCTTTTTTATTCCATAATCTAATGCTGTAACTATAGCTTCATAGTTATTCAATATTTCATTTTACACATAACCCCGTGCATTTAATATGACACGGGGTTTTTTAACTGATAAGGGTTTATGATTATTTTGATAAAATAATTTTTCTGTTTATGCTGCTCACACCATTATCTACCCTCAGGAAATAAACGCCGGCAGGGCCTTTCGAGCAATCCCAGGATAAATGATGTGTGCCAAATTCAAGCATTCCCTGAAACACCTCTTCGATCAGATTCCCGGAGACATCGTAAATGGAAACTTTGCAAGAAGAACTCATTTCATTAACAATGGCGAAATGTACAATCTGCCTTGCGGGATTGGGATAAACAGCAACATCTTTCAAGATTTGTTTTTCATTGAACCCAAGCGTAATATCATAGATCATGATTTCCGAAGGTTCTGACTCATTGCCGGCCATATCAACCGTGGTTACATAAAACTCTTTGTAATCGGTATCTGAAGCATAATAGTAGAGCTGATTTCCAAAGCTTTCATCCATCAGTTCAAAAACCCCCGACTCATTCATATAAACATTGAAATGACTGAAATCGTTAATTGCTGGCTGATCCCAACTCAGAATGATCAATGGCGGGATATCAATATTCCACCAGATTTCTGTTTCAGCTGGTGGTTCCGGAGTATCATCTTCAGCATTTAAAGTGAGCGTTCCATAACCTGATGGCTCAAAAATCTGGAGATTCTGGCATGGCCAGTACCCATCAAAATTACTGGGATCGTCCAGGACAAAAAGAAAAATTCCACTCTGCATGTTTTCATCAGGATTAATTTTCCAGTTCTCATCATCGCCAATCGGGATCATAAATTCATAAACAATATATCCCTCTTCATCCGAAACTTCCAACTGTGGATTTTCAAGGTAAAACACCTCTCCTACTCCACCGGTATTGTATATGGGCCGGTATTTGAGTTCATTGCCGGCAGCATAATATGCAGCCCAGTAGTTTCCCTCTGAATCATCGCCGGAAGGCGGATAGCTGCCGTTGTTATTATCGTCAATATACAATGCCACTTCATCGTGATCTTCCAGCACCGTGTCGTTTTCGTTTATACACGCCACATATAACTCTGTAAGTTCTTCATTCATTTTAAAAGCCATAACAACACTTTCTGCGGGATTGGCCATATTGTCGTAAGTGCCCAAAAAATCGGAAGCATCCATAACAAAAGCATCGTCCCACTCGCCCTCATCAATGGTGCCGTCAATCACCGGGGTAGAACCCACATATACACTGATCTCATCAATTACAAATCCGTAGGCCATGTAACCGTTGTCGGTATTTGAATACGGGCTTTGCACATCCGTTTCCAGCAATGCGGTAACAGCATAATAGTAATCAGTGAGTGGTTGGATGTCTTCATCATAATATTCCATAACATCATTTCCCACAAAGGCCAATGGCTCATCCGGGAACTGTATTTCTGCAATTTCCTTGCGATAAATATTATAACCTAAAATTTCGCCGGGTTCGCTGTAATCCCAGTTGAGGAAAACAAACAATCCAGCACCTTTGGAGGCAATCAAATCAGCAGGTGGATTTCCTGTAGATTCGAGGGTAAAATCAATATTGGTGATCTCACCTTCGGCAATTACAACATTTTCCTCCACAGCAGGATAGTATCCAACTTTTGACGCTTTTATCGTATATGTGCCAGCAGGAATATATTTTACAACGAACGATCCATCTTCATCGCTGTAAGCATAATAATCATCAATATTCTGAATTTCAATCTTCACACCATCAATATTAGCCAAACCCTCCAGGGTACCTCCACCAGGATTGGAATTGATGTTGAAGAGCAGGCCT
>CAYNDN010000165.1:0-3831 GCA_964395075.1 uncultured Lentimicrobiaceae bacterium
GTGTTTACTTTTGCCAAAATTTTCAAACCAATGAAACCGATGTTAAAACCACTTTTTTTTGTAGTAATCCTTGCCGGAATTTTTTCACTGGCTTTTGTTTCGCCAAACGACAATTTTAATGGCGACAATGAATGTAAGCCCGACACCGCGAGGATTGCCGTTGTGGAATTTATTGTTCCCGGTATGGATTCCGCAACGGTAACGGATGTTCAGAACCGTCTGGATGCTACCTGTGGTGTAAGTTTCAATTTTGCCTGCTGGGCAGATACCGTTGTTTTTGTGGAATACGACAGCCTGTTGACCAATAAAAGAATACTAATGGCAGTGATTGAAGAAATGGGATATGAGCCTGGCGTTAAGCACCACTATTAAAACATCAACAACTTTTTTTAACATACCCCTTCCCATTCCTGAATTCAGGCTACATTTGCAGGCTTAAAATTTCGCATGAAATTCTTCGCTTTCATGCATTCATTATCATTTTTCACATGCAAAAGAAATTTTTCATTATCATATTTTCCCTGCTCTTTGTTATCACAATTGTAACAGTTGTCCTGATATTCAATACCAAATCGGAATCTTCGCAGGCTCAAATACCTCATCCTATTAATAATACTTCTAAGGTGGTTCATATTCCACGGGTGATGTATGGGATAAATGTGGACTCGCTTGCTGTTGTAAAAGAAAAAATCAAGAAGAATCAATTTCTCGCTGATATCCTGCTCAATTATAATGTTGACTATCCCACCATCGACAAACTGGCCCGGAACACCAGGGATGTTTTCGATGTGCGCAAAATCAGGTACGGCAACTATTACTCAGTGATTACAACTATAGATTCGTTACCCCTGACCAAATATTTCGTGTACGAAATATCACCAGTTGATTATGTGATATATGATCTTCGGGATTCAATTGTTGCCATGCGTGGGAAAAAAGAAATTACCATTGTCGTAGATACGGCTACAGGTGTCATCAACAGTTCGTTGTGGAATGCAATGGTGGACAATAATACCGACCCCAACCTGGCCAATGAGCTTTCGGAAATTTATGCCTGGACCATTGATTTCTTTGGAATTCAAAAGGGTGACAGTTATAAAGTGGTTTATGAAAATCAATACGTTGAAGGTGAGCGAGTAGGCATTGGTAAAGTTTTGGCAGCCACATTTAACCACAATAATGAAAACATGCATGCTGTGTGGTTTGTGCAGGACAGCACCGGTGACTATTTTGACGAAGAAGCCCAAAGCCTGCGCCGGACTTTCCTGAAAGCCCCACTCCGCTATCGACGCATTAGTTCCGGGTTTTCATACAGCCGCATGCATCCCATCCTGAAATACCGGCGCCCTCACCTTGGTGTGGATTATGCTGCCGATCGCGGTACACCTGTGGTATCGGTTGGCGATGGTGTGGTAGTTATGAAAAAATGGGACAATGGTGGCGGTGGCCGTGTGGTCAAGATCAAACACAACGGAACCTACACCACCCTTTACATGCACCTTTCCAAATACGGCAAAGGCATCGAAGTAGGAGCCAGAGTTAAACAAGGGCAGGTAATCGGGTATGTTGGTGCTTCAGGGTTGGCCACTGGCCCGCACCTCGATTTTAGATTTTACCGAAACGGAAAACCCATCGATCCACTCAAGGTTGAATCACCGGCCGCCGAACCGGTTGACACTGCTCACCTTGAGCGGTTCAACAGCGAAATGGCCAAATGGCTGGAGGTGCTCGGCGGCATCAGCATAAACGACCCCGAAACAAAAGTTGCAGTGCATTCAGATTAAACACTTACCCCGCAAAAATACCCCGGCATTTATTTCCCGCAAAGCGGTTTTTGTTTTCGAGATGATGTGCCGTTCCTTTCTTTTATTTTATAATTTAGCAGATTACTTTTGGGTTAGCCTCATTGAAAACCTGAAAAACATGAAAAATGAAGTGGTTATACATCAAAACATTTCTGTAAATGCATCATGCTAAAGTGCTTGGTATTTTATGTTTCATTTCAACGGTGGTATTTTGCCAGCAGCAGGATAAAAACATCCAAATCAATTCGTTGATCAGCCATGTTGAAGAAATATACGAAACTGATAACAGGCTTGTAAACGGCGAAACCTACTTCGAGAAATCCGGCCTAATAAAGGGCCATCCTTACATAGAGTCGGATAAGTGGACAATAGGAACACTCTACATTGCAGCAACCAGTTTTGATTCTGTTGTTTTGAAGTTTAACATCGAAATCGGACAGTTGATCCTGAATTATCGTTTTCGGGACGACCAATTCACAAAAATCGTTCTTAACGAATCCCTGATTGACTCTTTCAGAATACATCAGAAAACTTTCGTACATTCCCGGCATTTTGATACACAGAAAGCCTTTGCCCAATACTATGAACCCATTTACAGAAACAAGCTGGTTTTTATTAAAACATTTAAAAAGGAGCATATCAATAAATATGCGAACTCTGCACCAGACGGGTATTTTTCAGATACCGACATAAACTATTACCTCGGAGTTAACGGCAGATTTTATAAAACAGACCGCCGAAAAGCCCTGCTTGGTGTTTTTCCTGAAAATAGAAAATCAATAAAAAAGTATTTCAGGAAAAATAAGATTAAGCTGCAAAAAGCCAACAACCAGGAACTATACAAACTAATTCGTTACTGTGAGAAAATTTCTACACATTAAACTCAAACACTACTTTTGCTACATACTATTTGTAACGATTTGCTCAGCTACACTGAAGGGCTACGCCCAGGAAAATATCATTCCGGGCAGTGCCTATGACAACCTTGCCTGGCATGATTTTGTTGAAAAGGCCGAAGGCGAATTCAACATCAGGATTTTTTATCTGCCACAGGATGTTTCTGATGTAATCATCCGTTTAAAATCCGTTCCACAAACCTTAATTCATGTTTTGGAAAATAACCTGCACCCACTGGGATTAAAGGTGAGTTATTTGGAGGGTAATTATTTCATCAGCCAAAAATCTATTGACCTTGAACCTCTTGAAGAATTCTTTTTCCCCACACCCGAAATTGAAAACATGGTTAGTAAAGAGGATGAACAAGCCGAAAAAAAACAACAGGGTAGCAGTTTTCTGGTAACAAATAATGAGTATGTATCCCAAAAAGTATCCATAGGTTCGCGAAGGGAGGGGCGCAACCAAACGGAGGCCAAAATTACAGGAACGGTAGTAGGTTCTGAAAATGAAAAGCCTGTAGAGCAGGCAACCATTCATATCATAGAAGCCAACATCTACACGACAACAGATGTGAACGGGGCTTTCGAAATTTCAATTCCTAAAGGAAAGTACACCATTTCCATCAAGAGCATGGGCATGTATGAAAAGCAATTGATTGCCGATGTTTTATCCAGTGGAACCATTGATATTCGTCTGGATTCGAAGGCTTTTATGCTCGAAGAGGCCGTAATCCGGTCGGGAACCCATCACAATGTTAGAGGCTCACAAATGGGATTCGAGAAGCTAACCTCCAAAACCATTAGCAAAATCCCGGTGGCATTTGGAGAAAAAGATTATTTAAAAGCCACTATGCTCCTTCCCGGTGTGCAGTCGGTGGGCGAAGTTGCATCGGGTTTCAATGTCAGGGGCAGCCCGGCTGATCAGAATATGTTTATGATAAACGGCATACCGGTTTATAATGTGACCCACGTTTTTGGCTTCTTTTCGGCATTCAATGCTGATGCCATACATGATTTTGAGTTGTACAAAAGCAACATTCCGATACGCTATGGAGGCAGACTATCATCTATTTTTAATATTACTGCCCGCAAAGGAAACGCTGATAAGTACTCTGCCAGGGGGGGCATTA
>CAYNDN010000165.1:3841-9342 GCA_964395075.1 uncultured Lentimicrobiaceae bacterium
AGTCCGGTGGCAGGCAGGTTACTTGTGGAAGGCCCGATTAAAAAAGGAAAATCAAGTTTTTTGGTATCCGGGCGGTCCAGCTATTCCGACTGGATTTTGAAACAGGTTGATGACGAAAACATTCAAAACAGCAGCGCATATTTCACCGATGGCATGATCAACCTTAGCTTTTCGGGAAATGCCAGTAATGAGTTTAATCTTTTTGCTTACGGGAGCCGCGACAATGCCGATCTTTCCATAGGCACGCAAAGCATCTACACCAACACCGGAGCTTCTTTACAATGGCAACACAAATTCTCACAACGATTGCAGTCGGGCCTGAACCTGGCCGTAAGCAATTATGAGTTTGAAGAAAGGAACGACGAAATTGTTTCATCGGCATATAAACAGGATTTTGGCATGTTGAATTTATCTGCATCTTTCGACATGGGATACAAGTTGAACGATGCCCATACCCTGAATTTCGGTGTTGCCGCTACAGCTACCCAAATACGCCAGGCCAGGTTGCTGCCGCTGTCAGAATTATCAGATATTGAACCGCAATACCTGGAAGCTGAAAAAAGCCTGGAAAGCAGCTTGTATTTGGGCGACACCTGGCGGATTAACGAAAAAATAGAAATCAATGCCGGACTCAGGTTTTCGCTCTACAACTATCTGGGACCCGGCACTTCGTATATTTACGCTCCAAACAGCTACAGGACAACAGAAAACATTACCGATACCATCCTTTACGATCGTAATGAACCGATAGTAAACTATCAAAACCTGGATTACAGACTTGCCGCCAAATACATGGTAAATGATCGTATGTCGTTTAAAATCAGCTTTAACAAACTACATCAGTATATTTTCCTCTTATCCAACCACATTGCCGTATCGCCCACTGATAAATGGAAACTTGTTGATAACCACATAAAACCCATGAATGGTGACCAGTTTTCGGCTGGTATTTACAGGAATTTTTACGGAAACATCCTCGAGGTTTCGGTTGAAGCTTATTATAAAAACATCAAAAACCTGGTGGAATATAAAGACGGTGCAGATTTTCTTTTTAATAATGTGCCTGAAACCGACATCATACAAGGGGAGCTGGATGCCTGGGGCATTGAGTTCATGATTAAAAAAGCCTTTGGTGACCTCACGGGATGGATAAATTATACATATTCCCGCGCATCTGTACTTGCCATCGACAAAGCAACGGGCGAAATGAACAACCTCGGAAAATCGTACCCGTCAAACTATGACAAACCCCACGCTGCCAACCTCGTGCTAAACTACCGGCTGTCAAAAAGGGTGAGCATTTCAACCAACGTTGTTTACAGTACCGGTAGGCCAATCACTTATCCCACGTCCATCTTTTATCAAAATGGCATTCAGGTAACGGGTTTTTCGTTGCGAAATGAATATCGATTACCGGATTATTTCAGAGTTGACCTGTCGCTGAATCTTGAAGGAAATCTTAAAAGAAAAAAGTTAGCACACGGATCCTGGTCTTTTTCAGTTTACAATCTTACAGCAAGGAAAAATGCCTACACCATATATTTCAGAAATGAGAACGGTCATATCACCGGATACAAGCTGTCCATTTTCGGCACCTTGATCCCATCCATAAGTTATAATTTTAAACTTGGCAACTATGAAGACTAAACGAATCCTGACCGTTTTTGTGGGTTTGCTGTTTGTAGTCTGGGCCTGTGAAGAAGAGTTTACTCCCGGCCTTTCTGATTATCAGAAATTATTGGTGGTTGAAGGGAAAATAGCATCAGGTGGAGGTCCACATAAGGTAAGTCTTTCCTATTCTTCACCGGTAAGCAATCCTGCCATAATTCCATGCACCGGAAGTGAGGTGTATGTGGCAGCATCCAATGGCAACGAAACCCGGTTTCATGAAATCATGCCGGGGATTTATCAATCCGATATAAATCAATTGCAGCCCCAGGCCGGAATTTTTTACACATTAAAGATCACTACAAGTGATGGTAAAAAATATCATTCTGACCCACAACAAATTTTTGACCCCGTTAACATCGACAGTGTGTACGCCAAACTGGAACAAAAGCCAGATGCAGACCCATACCATGATTTGACCGGCTATCAGTTTTACCTTAATTCAGCAGAAGCCAACCATGATTCTACCTGCTTTCTGTGGCATTTAACCGAAACATACGAATATACTGCCGACTTTACCATTGATTATGTTTATAACGGCCGGATTGAACTTTCCAACATTTTTGACTCAGTTTACCGTTGCTGGAAAACAAATATGGTGTCGGAAATATTTGTTTTAAATACCTCAGGATTAACCCAGCCGGCTGCGTCAGGAATGCCACTCCATTATGTTTCAACCGAAACCCGAAAACTAATGGTGAGATACAGCCTGCTGGTTGAACCATACGTAATCAGTAAAGATGCTTATGTGTATTGGAAAAATTTGGTTGAGCAGATCGATAACGAATCATCGCTTTACTTCAGTCAGCCTTTTCCTGTGAGTGGAAACATTAAAAATTTAGACGATCCTGATGAAAGGGTTTTGGGGTATTTTTTCGGGGCCGGAAAAACAGAAAAGCGCATTTTTGTGAACAGACCAGCCGGTGAGCCGTTTTACTATAACCAATGTACGCCCAACACCGATTTACGCGGCCTGGGATATACCTCCCCCGATCAGTGGCCAATTTATCTTACACAGGTTTCTGAAGGTGAATTGGGGCTGGCAGGCGATTTTTGTTTCGACTGCACTATTCATGGCGGCCAACTCAGTAAACCAGACTTTTGGATACCCTAAAATCAAAGTTATGCTTATAGCTTTTATTAAGATGAATCAAAAAGATTATCAGCTTTTTCTAATCCTTGCTTTAGGTTTAAATCTCAACCTGATGAGCCAGTCGCTTTCTGTCGCCGACAATATCCCTGATGCAGGCAATGTTGTTGAAGAGATTTTCCTTACCACCAACAGGCAGTTATTTGCTGATGGAGAAACATTGTGGTTTTCAGCAGTCTATTCATTAAACGGACAGCTAAAACCCAAGACCCAAATCAGCAATATTCTTTATGTTACCCTGAACAATTGCGATGACAAAGTCTTTTCCAAACAAAAATACCTGATCCAATCCGGCGTAGTAAACGGGAAACTAAATATTCCAGAAGACATCCCTACAGGCTATTACTTTCTGAATGCCTACACAAAATATTTAAGAAATTTCCCAATCGAATCATTTGCCACCATTCCGGTTATAGTGATTAATCAGGAGGCTCCAACACAACACCAAATAAATGCATCTGTGCGTGTTGCCGCTGAATATGGAGGGTTAATCCCCGAAGCAGAAAACAAGTTGTACATTTCAACAGGGAGTTATATCGCAAACCAGGCCCGGTCGATCCAACTGATTGCTTTAAACGGGGATACAAATATCAGTATTGGGATTTATGATAATGGACTGGGATCGACAACCTTTATCCCCGAAAAAAACGAATCTTATGTTTTAGAAGTTGAGCTAGACGAAAACCGAACCATTAGAGACACACTGAAGTTTGAAACGATTACCGGGCCAAGGCTTAATTTAAAAAGAACAGATAATGAAATTGTTGTAATTATATTAAACAAAGAATTGCAGGCCGGCCAGAAAGAAAGGAACTATTCCATCTCAGTTCTTAACGAAAAACTACAAACCATAGCAGAACCCGTTTTCCGGAAGGAAACCTACATTCCAACTGAAATACTGCATCATCACTTTAATTATTTCGTGCTCAAAAGCAACAAAAAAATAATAGATGTTATGCCATATTATCATTTCCCGACAATTGGCGCCAGTCCTGATTTAGAATTGGACAGCACAGGTAATGATCACAATGGCAATTTGGGATTTCGGGTTGATTTTTCGGAACAAAACACCATGGAACATGCTTGTATTTCAGTAAACCTTAAAGGCACATCCTGGTCAGGTTTCGGGAATATCCCGGAGATATTCATCCGTAATCCGCGGCTTTTGAAATCCTACAGCCAGAGTCAAGGCATTTTTTCAGACAAGCTAAAAAATCAAATAAAAATAGTTGCCGGACTTTACAGAGATTATGTAAACATGCCTGAATTCTTAACCAAAATAGAACAATACAACAATCCTGAAATCGAGCACCTGCCCGACATCAGGGATGTAAGCATCAGCGGGAAAATACTGAATAAAACGAACCGGCAGCCGGTATCCGGCCAAGGAGTATACATGAGTGTGCTGTTCGACAACCCGCAGCTTCATATTTACGAAACCCGTTCCGATGGCAGCTTTATTTTTTCGGGGAATGACCTTTTTGGCAGTCAAACAATTTATTTGGGTTCAGGGTCGGGAAATTCAGATACACAACGCGACATATTTATAGATGTTGACTTTTGCAACGAAGGTTATGGGTTAAAGTGCGCTCCACTGCCTGAAAAGATCAAAACATCACCTGGCTTAAACCAGATGATATTCAACGCAAATATCACACAGGCATACGATACCGGGGCGTACACAATGGATGATCATATCAGGTGTTCATCAAAATATTTTGGAGGCCGGAGGTTAACAATACGACCTGATGACTATATTGCGCTGGAGAGTATTAAGGAGGTAATCACTGAGCTTATTGGCCCCCTGAAAATTAAACGAAGCGGGCAGTTATATAACCTTAAGCTTTTGGATGAGCATGATAATCTTTTGCCGGGCAATCCAATGGTACTTGTGGATAATATACCCGTATTTGACGTGAATGAACTCCTGAAAATTCATCCTTCTAAAATTGAAGCCATTGAAATTATCAATAAAACCTATGTTTACGGTGCTCATGCTATTAACGGGATTATCATGTTAACCACCAAAACCGACAACTTTGCCGGAGTAACGTTGCCGGACGAATCTGTTTTTTTAGAATATCTGATGCGAAACAAAAACCAGCATGCCGCAAATCCGGCTACTAATCTGATCGAAATCACATCTTCGACAATCCCGGTTTTTAGAAATTCACTGCTCTGGGCCTCTACTGATTCACGGACAACAGGGTCAATGACTTATGTTTTTAACAGGCCGGATTATTCCGGCTCATACCAGGTTATCGTAAAATCATACAGCAGTAAAGGTGAATTTTCGGTACTTGTTCGGGATGTTCGTTAATTTCGGGAATCAGATATTTAATTCGCCGGGATTATAAAAAGCTACAAAGGCTAACATATTCAGAATTCCAAGACCTTCAGCCATACTCTTTGACAAGTTTTGGCTCGTGCGGCAGGCTTTTCGAGCGACCTGGTAATCCCGAAAAGCCGGAACAAGTTGTGTATGGATGCGAAGGGTTGACTTTATTAGTCTTCATTTGCAATTTCATTTAGTTTGTCAAGAAATCTTTTTGCACTTCTTGAATTCTCAGAGGCTCTTACTAATGAAAATCTATCTTTAAGTCTATTTGCAATCTTTACATGACTAGAAGTCCTTAACTGTTCGCCAACAATATCCGATGGATTTAGAATCTCTTCGGGATTA